>NZ_JAVYJF010000005.1:135000-214481 GCF_032621715.1 Pseudomonas sp. zfem004
GACCGAACCGACTACCGTTGAAAAGTTAGCGGATGACCTGTGGATCGGAGTGAAAGGCTAATCAAGCTCGGAGATAGCTGGTTCTCCTCGAAAGCTATTTAGGTAGCGCCTCATGTATCACTGTAGGGGGTAGAGCACTGTTTCGGCTAGGGGGTCATCCCGACTTACCAAACCGATGCAAACTCCGAATACCTACAAGTGCCGAGCATGGGAGACACACGGCGGGTGCTAACGTCCGTCGTGAAAAGGGAAACAACCCAGACCGTCAGCTAAGGTCCCAAAGTCATGGTTAAGTGGGAAACGATGTGGGAAGGCTTAGACAGCTAGGAGGTTGGCTTAGAAGCAGCCACCCTTTAAAGAAAGCGTAATAGCTCACTAGTCGAGTCGGCCTGCGCGGAAGATGTAACGGGGCTCAAACCATGCACCGAAGCTACGGGTATCACCTTTAGGTGATGCGGTAGAGGAGCGTTCTGTAAGCCTGTGAAGGTGAGTTGAGAAGCTTGCTGGAGGTATCAGAAGTGCGAATGCTGACATGAGTAACGACAATGGGAGTGAAAAACTCCCACGCCGAAAGACCAAGGTTTCCTGCGCAACGTTAATCGACGCAGGGTTAGTCGGTCCCTAAGGCGAGGCTGAAAAGCGTAGTCGATGGAAAACAGGTTAATATTCCTGTACTTCCAGTTATTGCGATGGAGGGACGGAGAAGGCTAGGCCAGCTTGGCGTTGGTTGTCCAAGTTTAAGGTGGTAGGCTGAGATCTTAGGCAAATCCGGGATCTYAAGGCCGAGAGCTGATGACGAGTGCTCTTTAGAGCGCGAAGTGGTTGATGCCATGCTTCCAAGAAAAGCTCCTAAGCTTCAGATAACTGGGAACCGTACCCCAAACCGACACAGGTGGTTAGGTAGAGAATACCAAGGCGCTTGAGAGAACTCGGGTGAAGGAACTAGGCAAAATGGCACCGTAACTTCGGGAGAAGGTGCGCCGGCGAGGGTGAAGGACTTGCTCCGTAAGCCCATGCCGGTCGAAGATACCAGGCCGCTGCGACTGTTTATTAAAAACACAGCACTCTGCAAACACGAAAGTGGACGTATAGGGTGTGACGCCTGCCCGGTGCCGGAAGGTTAATTGATGGGGTTAGCGCAAGCGAAGCTCTTGATCGAAGCCCCGGTAAACGGCGGCCGTAACTATAACGGTCCTAAGGTAGCGAAATTCCTTGTCGGGTAAGTTCCGACCTGCACGAATGGCGTAACGATGGCGGCGCTGTCTCCACCCGAGACTCAGTGAAATTGAAATCGCTGTGAAGATGCAGTGTATCCGCGGCTAGACGGAAAGACCCCGTGAACCTTTACTATAGCTTTGCACTGGACTTTGAGCTTGCTTGTGTAGGATAGGTGGGAGGCTTTGAAGTGGGGACGCCAGTTCTCATGGAGCCATCCTTGAAATACCACCCTGGCAACCTTGAGGTTCTAACTCAGGTCCGTTATCCGGATCGAGGACAGTGTATGGTGGGTAGTTTGACTGGGGCGGTCTCCTCCCAAAGAGTAACGGAGGAGTACGAAGGTGCGCTCAGACCGGTCGGAAATCGGTCGTAGAGTATAAAGGCAAAAGCGCGCTTGACTGCGAGACAAACACGTCGAGCAGGTACGAAAGTAGGTCTTAGTGATCCGGTGGTTCTGTATGGAAGGGCCATCGCTCAACGGATAAAAGGTACTCCGGGGATAACAGGCTGATACCGCCCAAGAGTTCATATCGACGGCGGTGTTTGGCACCTCGATGTCGGCTCATCACATCCTGGGGCTGAAGCCGGTCCCAAGGGTATGGCTGTTCGCCATTTAAAGTGGTACGCGAGCTGGGTTTAGAACGTCGTGAGACAGTTCGGTCCCTATCTGCCGTGGACGTTTGAGATTTGAGAGGGGCTGCTCCTAGTACGAGAGGACCGGAGTGGACGAACCTCTGGTGTTCCGGTTGTCACGCCAGTGGCATTGCCGGGTAGCTATGTTCGGAAGAGATAACCGCTGAAAGCATCTAAGCGGGAAACTTGCCTCAAGATGAGATCTCACTGGGATCTTGAATCCCCTGAAGGGCCGTCGAAGACTACGACGTTGATAGGTTGGGTGTGTAAGCGCTGTGAGGCGTTGAGCTAACCAATACTAATTGCCCGTGAGGCTTGACCATATAACACCCAAGCAATCTGCTACGCAGATTGTGGTGGTGAAGACGAAAGACCCGAAAATTCGCACCTTTCACAAAAGCACCACAAATCGCATATCCGAATTAGCCAAGAGTGTTCACAAGACATTCTGGGCAACCGAATTTCTTGACGACCATAGAGCATTGGAACCACCTGATCCCATCCCGAACTCAGTAGTGAAACGATGCATCGCCGATGGTAGTGTGGGGTTTCCCCATGTGAGAGTAGGTCATCGTCAAGATTCATTTCGCAAAACCCCTATCTGCGCATGCAGGTAGGGGTTTTGTCTTTTCCGGATCGGAAAAGATCAACCCCGTGATATGGTTCCCCACCATATCCGCCCGCCTTCACGAGAGCGCCCAATGGCCCACACGACCTCACTGCACCCAGGTTTCATGATCGTCCAGGGCAATCGCCTGGATGATTTGCGCAATCTGGTGGTGAGTGTGATGCGCCGCTTTCCCTTGGCACCGCTGGAAAACGAAATCGCCCTGGTACAGAGCAATGGTATCGCCCAGTGGCTGAAACTGGCGCTGGCCGAGGACCCGCAGGACGACGACCAAGGCGGCTGCGGCATTGCCGCCGCAATCGACGTACAGTTGCCCGGCAGCTTCATGTGGCAGCTGTATCGCGGGGTGCTGGGCCGCGATGAAATCCCCGAAGTGTCGCTGCTCGACAAAGCCCCCCTGACCTGGCGCCTCATGCGCCTGCTGCCGGAGGTCATCGAGCGCCCGCATTTCGAGCCCTTGCGCCGCTTCCTCAACGACGACAGCGACCTGCGCAAACGCTATCAGCTGGCCGAACGCCTGGCCGACCTGTTCGACCAATACCAGGTCTACCGTGCCGACTGGCTCAAGGATTGGGCGGCCGGGGAGCATGTGCTCAACACCGCCCGCGGTGAACGCAAGCCGCTGGCCGCCGGTAACCGCTGGCAGGCCGAGCTGTGGCGAATCCTGCTCGAAGACGTAGGCGAAGAGGGCATGGCCCAGAGTCGCGCCGGTGTGCACCAGCGCTTCATCGAACGTATCAACAGCCTGGAACAAGCGCCCACGGGCCTGCCCGCGCGCTTGATCGTGTTCGGCATCTCATCGCTGCCGGCCCAGATCCTCGAGGCCATGGCCGGCCTGGCACGCTTCAGCCAAGTACTGCTGTGCGTGCACAACCCCTGCCGTCACCACTGGGGCGACATCGTTGCCGACAAGGACCTGCTGCGCCACCAGTACAAACGTCAGCAGCGCAAGCAAGGCATGCCCATGCAGCTGGACGACGAGCTGCTGCACCAGCACGCCCACCCGTTGCTGGCCGCCTGGGGCAAGCAGGGCCGTGACTACATCAACCTGCTCGACAGCTACGACGACCCCGGCAGCTATCAGGCTGTGTTCAGCGATGGCCGCATCGACCTGTTCAGCGACGGTGACCCCAAGACCCTGCTCAACCAGCTGCAGGACGACATCCTTGAACTTCGCCCCCTGGCCGAAACCCGCGAGCAATGGCCCCAGGTGGACCCTGCCAAGGACCGCTCCGTGCGCTTCCACGTGGCCCACAGCCCGCAGCGCGAAGTCGAGATCCTGCACGACCAGCTGCTGGCCCGCTTCAGTGTCGACCCAAGCCTGCGCCCGCGCGACATCATCGTCATGCTCCCCGCCATCGACACCTACGCCCCGCACATTCGCGCGGTGTTCGGCCAGCTGGAGCGCAGCGACCCACGCTATATCCCGTTCACCCTGACCGACCAAGGCCAGCGTGGTCGCGACCCTTTGCTGATCGCCCTGGAACACCTGCTGAAACTGCCCGATAGCCGTTTTGCCGTGAGTGAGGTACTCGACCTGCTGGACGTACCGGCAGTGCGCGCCCGCTTCGCGATCGAGGAAAGCGACCTGCCTACCCTGCACCGCTGGATCGAGGGCGCAGGCATCCGCTGGGGCCTCAGTGCCCGGCAACGCGCCACGCTCGGCTTGCCCGAGGGCCTGGAGCAGAACAGCTGGCGTTTCGGCCTGCGCCGCATGCTGCTGGGGTACGCGGTAGGCGTAGGAGAGGGCTGCGACGGCATCGAGCCCTACGACGAGATCGGCGGGCTCGATGCTGCCCTGATCGGGCCGCTGGTTGCCTTGCTCGACGCCCTGGATATCGCCTGCCAGGCACTGTCGCAGCCGGCCACCGCCACGCAATGGGGCGAGCGCCTGCATGCGCTGCTGCAGATCTTCTTCCTGGCTGAAAACGAGCACGACGAACTGCTCCTGGTGCAGCTCCAGGACCTGCGCGACACCTGGCTGGAAACCTGCGAGGCGGTCAACCTGCAAGACCTGCTACCGCTCACCGTGGTTCGCGAGGCGTGGTTGTCGGGCCTCGACCAGGGCAAGTTGTCCCAGCGTTTCCTCGCAGGCTCCGTGAACTTCTGTACCTTGATGCCCATGCGCGCCATCCCGTTCCGGGTGGTCTGCCTGCTGGGCATGAACGACGGCGACTACCCGCGCGCGCAGCCACCGCTGGACTTCGACCTGATGGCCAGCGACTACCGCCCCGGCGACCGTTCGCGCCGGGAGGACGACCGCTACCTGTTGCTCGAAGCGCTGCTGTCGGCGCGCGACCAACTGTACGTCAGCTGGGTCGGGCGCAGCATCCGCGACAACAGCGAACGCCCAGCCTCGGTGCTGATCGGGCAGTTGCGCGATCATCTGGCCGCCGGTTGGCAACTGGCCAAGGCCAAACCAGGGCAGAAGGACGATGCGGGGCAGCAACTGCTGCATGCCCTGACCCAGGAGCACCCGCTGCAGCCGTTCAGCCAGCGCTATTTCCAGAAAGGCAGCCCGCTGTTCAGCTTTGCCCATGAGTGGCTGGTCCTGCATCAGGACGCCGCAGAGGCCCAGGCAGCCCATGCCCCGCTGTTGCCCTACAGCAGCGATGAGCCATTGAGCCTGATGCAGTTGCAGGATTTCATGCGCCATCCCGTCAGGCACTTCTTCAGTCAGCGCCTGAAAGTCTACTTCGAAGCCCTGGAAGCCCCCACGCCGGACGAAGAGCCCTTCGCCCTCGACGCCCTGCAACGCTACGGCCTGAGTGAAAGCCTGCTGGGTGCCGCGCTGGCCGCGCCGGACAACCCCGAGCAGGCGCTGCAGGCCCAGGCCCGCCGCTTGCAAGCCTGTGGCCTGCTGCCGCTGGCCGGGTTCGGCGAGGCGTTGCAGGCCGAGCTGATCCAGCCCCTGCCAGACCTGCTGCAGCGCCATGGGCAATTGCTGCAGCGCTGGCCAACGCTGGTGGAAGGCGCCTTGCCGATCCACTTCGAACACGGCCTGCACCGCCTCGAGGGCTGGCTGGGCCGGGTCTACCAGGCCGACGACCAGAGCCTGCTGAGCATCGCCACCGTGCCCAACACCCTCAGTGCCGGGCGCAACAGCCTCAAGTGGCACCGGCTGATCCCGGCCTGGGTCATGCACCTGGCCGCCTGCGCCTCGGGCTACCCGTTGCACAGCGCGCTGGTGGCCAGCGACCTGACCCTGCTCCTGGCGCCATTGCCCCAAGGCCAGGCCGCCGAACGGCTGGGCGAACTGCTGGTGGCGCGCCAGGCCGGCATGAACGCCCCCCTGCCGGTCGCGGCCAAGACCGCGTTCGCCTGGCTGGCCCAGGAAGATCCGGACAAGGCGCTTGCCGCCGCCGCCCGCGCCTACGAAGGTGACGGCCTGATCAGCAACGGCGAGCGCAGTGAAAGCCTGGCCCTGGCCCGCCAGTACCACGACTTCGCCGCGCTGGTGCTGGATGAAACCTTCGAAGGCTGGTGCGAAGCCCTGTACCGCCCCCTGTTCGCAGCGCCCTGGCAGACCCTCGGCAACTCGGAGAGCGCCCAATGAGCCAAGCCCGCCCGCTGGCCTTGAGTTTCCCCCTGCACGGCAGCCAGCTGATCGAAGCCAGTGCCGGCACCGGCAAGACCTTCACCATTTCGGCGCTGTACCTGCGGCTGATCCTCGGCCATGGCGGCGAGCAGGGTTTTGCCCGCGAACTGCTGCCCCCGCAGATCCTCGTGGTGACCTTCACCGACGCCGCCACCAAAGAGCTGCGCGAACGCATCCGTGCTCGCCTGGCCGAGGCAGGCCGGTTTTTCCGCGGCGAGCTGGAAGACGCCGACCCGCTGCTGCATCAACTGCGCGACGAATATCCACAGGAGCATTGGCCACGCTGTGCCAGCCGCCTGGAGATCGCCGTGCAGTGGATGGACGAGGCCGCGGTATCGACCATCCACGGCTGGTGCCAGCGCATGCTGCGCGAGCACGCGTTCGACAGTGGCAGCCTGTTCACCCAGAGCCTGGAAACCGACCACAGCGAGCTGCTTGGCCAGGTCATGCGCGACTACTGGCGGCGCTTCTGCTACGGCATGCGCGGCGAATCCCTGGCCTGGGTGCGGGGCCACTGGGGCAGCCCCGATGCCCTGCTGCCACGCATCCGCCCCTTGTTCGGCCGGGTGCGCAGCGAACAGCACGACCAAGACCCGCAACAACTGATCGAAGCGACTCTGCGCGAGCGCACTGAGCAACTGCGCCAGCTCAAGGCGCCATGGGCCGCCTGGGCCGATGAGCTGCAGCAGATCTGCCGCGACGCCGTGGCCGCCAAGCAGGCCGACGGCCGCAAGCTCCAGGCGCGCTACTTCGAGCCCTGGTTCGACAAGCTCAAGGCCTGGGCTGGCGACGATCAAGCCCTGGACCTCGACCTGGGCACCGGCTTCACCCGCCTGACCCCCGACGGCATGGCCGAGGCATGGAAGGTCGGCGAGCCGCCGAGCCATCCAGCCCTGCATGCCATGCAAACCCTGCGCGAACAATTGCAGGGGCTCGCCAGCCCCGAGGTGCGCGTGCTGGAGCATGCCGCCGCCTGGGTCTCGGCCCGCTTCGAAGTGGAAAAGCGCCGTCGCGCCGAAATGGGTTTCGACGACATGCTGCTGCGCCTGCAGCATGCGCTGGCCAGCGAGTCCGGCGAGCGCCTGGCCGGGTTGATCCGCGAGCAGTTCCCGGTCGCGCTGATCGACGAATTCCAGGACACCGACCCGGTGCAATACGGCATCTTCGAGCGCATCTATCGCATCACCGAGAACAACCCGCAAACCGGCCTGTTCATGATCGGCGACCCCAAGCAGGCGATCTACGCCTTCCGTGGCGCCGACATCTTCACCTACCTGGCGGCCCGGCGCGCCACCGCCGGGCGCCTGCACAGCCTGGACACCAACTACCGCTCAAGCCAGGCCATGGTGGCGGCCGTGAACCGGGTCTTCCTGCAGGCCGAGGCGCGTGAGCAAGGCCGCGGCGCCTTCCTGTTCCGCGCCCAGGGCGACAACCCCTTGCCCTTCGTCGAGGTCCGCGCCAAAGGCCGCAGCGAACAGTTGCTGATCGACGGCCAGCCCAGCGCGGCGTTGCACTGCTGGCATCTGCAAAGTGACGAGCCGGTGTCCAACACCCTGTATCGCCAGCGCCTGGCCGCCAGTTGCGCCAGCCATATCGTCGCCGTGCTCAACGGCGGCCAGCAGGGCGTCAGTGGCTTTGCCGGCAGTGACGGCGCACTGCGCCCGTGCCTGCCGTCCGATATCGCCATCCTCGTGCGCGACGGTCGCGAAGCGCAGTTGGTCCGCGCCGAACTGGCGGCCCGCGGGGTGCGCAGCGTCTACCTGTCAGACAAGGATTCGGTGTTCGCCGCCCAGGAAGCCCACGACCTGCTGGCCTGGCTCAAGGCCTGCGCCGAGCCGGACGCCGAGCGCATGCTCAAGGCCGCCCTGGCCAGCCTGACCCTCGGCTTGGCGCTGAGCGAACTGGAGCGCCTGAACCAGGACGAGCGGGTCTGGGAAGGCTGGGTCATGCGCTTTCGCCGTTACCGCGAAATCTGGCAACGCCAAGGCGTATTGCCGATGCTGCGCCGCCTGCTGCACGACTTCCACCTGCCGCGCAGCCTGATGGCGCGCACCGACGGCGAGCGGGTGCTGACCAACCTGCTGCACCTGGCCGAACTGCTGCAGCAGGCGGCCGGCGAGCTGGATGGCGAGCAGGCCTTGATCCGCCACCTGGCCGAGCACCTGGCCAACGCCGGGCAGGCCGGCGAGGAGCAGATCCTGCGCCTGGAAAGCGACGAGCAGTTGGTCAAGGTGGTGACCATCCACAAATCCAAAGGCCTGGAATACCCCCTGGTGTACCTGCCGTTCATCTGCACCAGCAAGCCGGTGGATGGCTCGCGCCTGCCGCTGTCCTGGCATGACGAAGACGGCACGGCACACCTCACGCTCACGCCGGATGCACAGCAGGTCGAGCGTGCCGACGACGAGCGCCTGGCAGAAGACCTGCGCCTGCTCTACGTCGCCCTGACCCGCGCCCAGCACGGTTGCTGGCTGGGTGTCGCCGACCTCAAGCGCGGCACCCAGCGCAGCTCGCAGCTGCACCGCTCGGCCCTGGGTTACCTGCTCGGTGGCGGCCTGCCGCTGTCGGCATCCAGCCAACTGGGCGAGTGGCTGCAGGCTCTGGGTGCCGACAGCCCGGCCATCATCAGTGGGCCGCTGCCCGAGGCCGACGAGCAAAGCTACCGCACCCCCGCGAACGACAGCGAGCTGTTGCCAGCACGCAAACCTCGACGGGCCGCCGCCGAGCAGTGGTGGATCGCCTCCTACAGTGCGCTGCGTGTCGGCGATCAGACGCTTATCGCCGACAGCTCCCAGGCCCAACAACTGCTGGACGACGAAGCACTGGACAGCCAGTTGCTGCGCGAAGTGCCGGCCGAGTCCGGTGATATCCACCGCTTCCCCCGTGGGCCCAACCCCGGCACCTTCCTCCATGGCCTGCTCGAATGGGCAGGCCAAGAAGGCTTCGCCGCCGTGAGCAGCCAGCTCGAGCTGATCGAGCGCACCGTGGGCCGGCGCTGCAACCGCCGCGACTGGGCCGGCTGGATCCCCACGCTCAGCCAGTGGCTGCAGCAGATGCTGGTGCAGCCCATGCCGTTGCAGGGCGCTACCCTGCAACTGGCGGCGCTGAGCCAGTACCAGATCGAGATGGAGTTCTGGTTCGCCAGCCATCAGGTCGATACCTTGCACCTCGACCAACTGGTGGTTCGCCATACCCATGACGGCGCCGCGCGCCCGGCGCTCCAGCCGACCCAGCTCAACGGCATGTTCAAGGGCTTCATCGACCTGGCGTTCGAGCTGGACGGGCGCTACTACGTGGCCGACTACAAATCCAACTGGCTCGGCCCAGACGCCCAGGCCTATGGCGCCCTGGCCATGGAGCAGGCGATCCTCGAGCACCGCTACGACCTGCAGTACGTGCTCTACCTGCTGGCCCTGCACCGCCAGTTGCGCGCACGCCTGCCCGACTACGACTACGACCGCCATGTCGGCGGTGCCCTGTTCATCTTCCTGCGCGGCACACATTCGACAGGCAACGGCCTATATCACGCCCGCCCGCCACGCGTACTGATCGAAGCCCTCGATGCGCTGTTCCGTGGCGAGCACGCGCCCGCGCAGCAGGACCTGTTTGCTGGAGCCACGCCATGAGCCGCAGCCTCGACGACCTTCTGCCGACCCCACTGCAGGCCGAGCACCTGAGCGCTCTGGCGCCACTGCACGACAGCCACGACCTGCTGGCCCTGCTCGACCGCTGGGTGGAGCGGGGCTGGCTGCGTGCGCTGGACCGGGCCTTCGTCGGCTTCCTCGAAGAACTCGCCCCGGGCAGCGATCCGTTGGTGCTGCTGGCGGCGGCGCTGGCCAGCCACCAACTGGGTCACGGCCATGTCTGCCTCGACCTTGCCCAGACCCTGGCCGAGCCGGACTTCGCGCTGTCGCTGCCGCCAGAAGGCGATGCCCTGGCTGGGCCGCTGCTGCTGCCTTCGCAGTTGCTGGCCAGCCTCGACCTGAACACCTGGTTGCAGCGCATCAGCGATAGCCAGCTGGTGGCGGCAGGCGACAGCAGCGCACAGCGCCCTCTGGTGCGCAGTGGTGAACGTCTGTACCTGCGCCGCTATTGGTCTTACGAGCGGCGCATCGACGGCGCATTGCACGAGCGCCTGGCCCGTCAGCAGCCGTTGCAGGCCGATCTGTCCGTGCGCCTGGCGCAACTGTTCGACAACGGCACGCCGGCCGTCGAGGTGGATTGGCAAAAACTCGCCTGCGCCCTGGCCACCCGTGCCGGTTTCAGCGTCATCACCGGCGGCCCCGGCACCGGCAAGACCACCACGGTGGTGCGGCTGTTGGCCCTGCTGCAGGCGCCGGCGGTAGAGCAGGGCCGGCCCCTGCGCATTCGCCTCGCGGCGCCCACCGGCAAGGCCGCGGCGCGCTTGACCGAGTCCATCGGCCAGCAGGTCGAGCGCTTGCGGGTCGACAGCGCGGTGCGCGCGCAGATCCCCACCGACGTCAGCACCGTGCACCGCCTGCTCGGCAGCCGCCCGGGCTCGCGCCACTTCCGGCATAACGCCGGCAACCTGTTGCCACTGGATGTGCTGGTGATCGACGAGGCGTCGATGATCGACCTGGAAATGATGGCCAACCTGCTCGACGCCTTGCCACCCAATGCGCGGCTGGTATTGCTGGGCGACAAGGACCAGTTGGCCTCGGTGGAAGCGGGTGCGGTGCTGGGCGACCTATGCCGCGACGCCGAAGACGGCTGCTATTGGCCGCAGACCCAGGCCTGGCTGGAGCAGATAGGCGGCCAATCGCTGGCCAACAGCGGCCTGAAACCGGGCGAAAGCCCGCGCAACCCGCTGGCCCAGCAGATCGTCATGCTGCGCCATTCCCGGCGTTTCGGTGAGGGCAGCGGCATCGGCCAACTGGCACGGCTGGTCAACCGCCAGCAGGCCCTAGAGGCCCGCGCGCTGCTGGCCAGCAAGCCCGATGACGTCTTCTGCCTGACCCTCGGCGGCGAGCACGACAAGCGCTTCGACCGCCTGCTGCTCGACGGCCTCAACCGCGGCGTCGAGGGCCCCCAGGGCTATCGCAACTATCTGCGCAACATCGGCCGCCTGCGCCCGCCACCAGGCACCCCGGCGGACGATCCGCGCTGGGAACACTGGGCCGGCGAAGTGCTGAGCCGTTTCGAGGACTTTCAGCTGCTGTGCGCGGTGCGCAAGGGCGCCTGGGGCGTCGAAGGCCTGAACCAGCGGGTGGAGCGGGTGCTGCACAATGCCGGGCTGATCGACAGCCAGCAGCTGTGGTACGAGGGGCGCCCGGTACTGGTAACCCGCAACGACTACGGCCTCGGCCTGATGAACGGTGATATCGGCATTGCCCTGCGCCTGCCCGATGACCAGGGCCAGGCCCCGCTGCGCGTGGCCTTCCCGCGTAACGACGGCAGTGGCGGGGTGCGTTTTGTCCTGCCCAGCCGCCTGAGCGAGGTGGAAACCGTGTTCGCCATGACCGTGCACAAGTCCCAGGGCTCGGAGTTCAGCCACACCGCGCTGGTGCTGCCCGACGCACTCAACCCGGTGCTGACCAAGGAGCTGGTGTACACCGGCATTACCCGGGCCAAGCACTGCTTCAGCCTGATCGAGCCGCGCAGCGGAGTGTTCGAGGAGGCTGTGGGGCGCAGGGTAAGACGTGTTTCGGGGCTGATGCTGGAACAACTGTGATACGGGCGTACCACGTTGCTGTGCTATCGTTGCGGCATTATCTGGCAACTTTTTGAGAGATTTCCCACATGACAGTGGCTGTCTCGGTTTTGAGGCGGGTGAAGGATTGCGCGCGCTCGCTGCTGATGGCCACGCTGTTGCTGACCGGCGTGTCCGCCCAGGCGCTGGCCGGCGAGCCGAGCACGCAGGCGCAGCAACGGGCCAAGGCAGTGACCCAGGTAGTGCTGGGCATCCTCAGCTATGCCCGCTGGCCCGCCGAACCCAACCCCCTGCGCCTGTGCCTGGTCGGCCCCACCGAATACGCCGACGACCTGATCAAAGGCACGCTGCAGAGTTCCGGGCAGCCACTGCAGGTGCGCCGACTGCTGGCCGGCAATGCCAGCCTGGCCAGTGCCTGTGATGCCGTTTACATCGGCAAGCTCGAACCCGGCGAGCGTGATCGCCTGTTCCAGGCAATCAGCGGTCACCCGGTACTGAGCATCACCGAAGCCGACGACCCCTGCACCGTGGGCAGCCTGTTCTGCCTGCGGGTCAGCGATCAGCAGGTGGCCTTCGACGTCAACCTCGATTCGGTAGCGCGCAGCGGCGTGCGCATCCACCCCAGCGTGCTGCAGTTGTCGCGGCGGCGGGCGGCGCAGCCATGAGCGGCCCTGACCAGCGCATGCCCCGGCCGACCCTGCGAGCGGTGCTGGGGCGTGGTCACCTGGGCATTGCCCTGCTCGCCGCCGGCCTGGCCGGGGTCCTGGTGACCCTGCTCGGGGTGGCCGCCCTGCGCGTTTACGCCAACCACAACCTGCATTTGATCGCCCGTTCCATCAACTACACCGTCGAAGCCGCCGTTGTGTTCGACGACAGCCCCGCCGCCAATGAGGCACTGGCGCTGATCGCCGCGACCGAAGAGGTGGCCGACGCCAAGGTCTTCAACAACGATGGTGAACTGCTCGCCCACTGGCAGCGCGATGACCGAACCCTGATGGCACGGCTGCAAAGCCAGGTGGCGCGGACCCTGCTGGAGCAGCCGATCAACTTGCCGGTGCAGCACATGGGCCAGAAGGTCGGGCATATCGAACTGGTCGGCCAGGGCGGCAGCCTGCTGCGCTTTTTGCTCAGTGGCCTGCTCGGGATCCTGCTGTGCACGGTGGTCAGCGCGGTGCTGGCGTTGTACCTGTCGCGCCGGCTGTTCGCCGACATCATCCGCCCGTTGCGTCACTTGGCCAGCGTGGCTCACGCCGCGCGCCGCGAGCGCAGTTTCGACCGCCGTGTGCCAGAAGCACAGATCGCTGAACTCAACGAACTGGGCAACGACTTCAATGCGCTGCTCGACGAGCTGGAGGTCTGGCACAGCCACCTGCAAAGCGAAAACGAAACCCTCGCCCACCAGGCCAGCCACGACAGCCTCACCGGGCTGCCCAACCGCGCCTTCTTCGAGGGCCGCTTGAACCGCAGCCTGCGCACTGCCGAACGTCAGGACGAGCGCCTGGCCCTGCTGTTCCTGGACAGCGACCATTTCAAGCAGATCAACGACAGCCTCGGCCATGCCGTGGGTGACGAAGTGCTGATCACTATCGCCAGCCGGGTACGTGCGCAACTGCGTGAGCATGACCTGGTGGCGCGCCTGGGCGGCGACGAGTTCGCCGTGCTGCTGGCGCCGCTGCCGGCGCGTGAAGATGCCCAGCGCATCGCCGAGAAGATCATCGCCAGCATGCAGCTGCCGATCCTGCTGGAGGATGGCACCCGCATCACCAGCTCGCTCAGTGTCGGTATCGCCTATTACCCGGACGACGGCCACGACCCGGCCAGTCTGCTCAATGCCGCCGATGCGGCGATGTACCAGGCCAAGCGCATGCGCCGTGGCCATTGGCAAGTGGCGCAGACGGAACGCTGCGCCACTGATGTAAAAAGCACAGGAGCTGAACCGTGATCGACCGTTTGCTAACGCTGCGTTTCCCGTTGTTCGCTATGGCCCTGGCCCTGCTCGCCCTCGGCGGCTGCCAGAGCGTACCGCCCAAGGGCCTGACCCCGGAGCAAGTGGCCGTGCTCAAGCGCGAAGGCTTTGCACCTGTCGATGAGGGCTGGGCGTTCGATCTGTCCGGCAAGGTGCTGTTCGGCAGCGACCTGGACGGCCTCAACAGCCAGAGCGAAGCCATCGTCGAGCGCATCGGCAAGGCGCTGCTGTCGGTGGATATCCAGCGCGTGCGCATCGACGGCCACGCCGATGCCTCAGGCAAGGCGGCCTACAACCAGCAACTGTCCGAACGCCGCGCCCAGAGCGTGGCCAAGGCGCTGATTGGCATCGGCATGCAACCGCAGAACATCCAGACTCGCGGTTTGGGCAGCAGCCAGCCGGTGGCCGACAACCGCAGCAGCGCCGGGCGGATGGAGAATCGCCGGGTGTCGATCGTGGTGGCGTCGGATTGATGTTCAGTTACGTGTTGCTCGTCGGCAATGGGCTGGTCGGGAAAGTATTTTCCATTGCATTAAAGAGCTTGAAGACAGCATCAGTGCCGAATTGGCCATTTTCGCCTTTCAGTGCTTTGAGAGCCGAGCCAGCAACGACTGTTGCATCGTCTCCCTGAAACCCATGCTTAATCAGCAATTCGCGGACTTGCATCTCAATCAACTCACACTGTTCATCGTCTTCTTGTAGTTCGGCCTTATTGAGAAACACCACAACAGCCTTGATGTCTAGCTGGCTGCAGAGTTTGAGGTGCTCGTCAGTCTGTTCTTCCGGCCCCTCGACGGCCGAACAGACCAGGATGGCTCCATCAATTTTTGGGGCCTTAGCGAGAGTGTTTTTGACCTGTTCGGCATTTCCCACGCAATCCACGTGGGAGTAACAACGTTTCGTTGATTCAAGCGAAATGGGTGAGGCACTAGTGGCTGCTAGACGGGCCTGGTCTTCGACGCTGATGCTAGTGTCACCGAAGTTGATGACGCTTGAACTGAAGATTTCAGCGCTATAGCGAATAAGAGCGGCGGTCAGGGTCGTTTTTCCGTGGCCTGCGTGACCGATAGTCACAACGTTGGATTGTGGTTTTGAACGTATGAATCCCATGGTGCAGGTCTCCAGTCGACTCAATGTTGAAGCTATTAGAGACCGGCTTGTAATCACTGGCTACTGGCAAAAATGTCAGGTAAAGACGTCATGGATAGGCATACCGCGTGCTTGATAGTCAAACACGCGGCCTGGCCTGGACCAGCCGGTGACGGGCAATCGCACCAGCGGCGGGCGTATGGAAAATCGGAGGGCGTCGATCGTGGTGGCGTCGGACTGAGTGAGGCCTACTCAATAATTTGGGTAACAACGCCGCTGCCGACGATTTTCCCGGCCTCCGCCATGCTGAAGCGCAGGTCGTCTTCCAGTGCCATTGCTGCGATCAAGGTGACAGTCATCTGAATGATCTCACCTGGTTGGACCATCTCAACACCTTCCGGCAGTTCGCAGCAGCCGGTCACGTCCGTGGTACGGAAGTAGAACTGAGGACGGTAGCCTTTGAAGAACGGAGTGTGACGACCGCCTTCTTCCTTGGATAGAACGTGGACTTTTGCGGCGAATTTGGTGTGCGACTTGATTGAGCCGGGCTTGGCCAGAACCTGGCCGCGCTCAACGTCTTCACGTTTGAGGCCGTCCAGCAGAACGACGCAGTTCTCACCAGCCCGGCCTTCGTCAAGCGGCTTGCCGAATCCCTCGACGCCCTTGCAAACAGTGGCTGTGGTATCACGCAGGCCGATGATTTCCAGCGGGTCCTCAACGCGGACGATACCACGCTCGATACGACCGGTAGCAACGGTACCACGACCCGAAATCGAGAATACGTCTTCGATCCGCATCAGAAACGGTTGGTCGATGGCACGAACTGGATTTGGGATGTAGGTATCCAAAGCCTCTACCAGCTTCTTGACAGCGGTAGTGCCCATTTCGTTGTCGTCTTTGCCTTCCAGAGCCATACGAGCCGAACCGGCGATGATCGGGATGTCGTCGCCTGGCAAGCCGTATTGGGACAACAAATCGCGAACTTCAATCTCGACCAGTTCCAGCAGCTCAGCGTCTTCAACCAGGTCAGCCTTGTTCAGGAAGACCACGATGTACGGAACGCCAACCTGACGGGACAGCCGGATGTGCTCACGAGTTTGTGGCATCGGACCATCGGCGGCCGAGCAAACCAGGATCGCGCCGTCCATCTGGGCAGCACCTGCGATCATGTTACTCACTCGGTCAGAACTACCTGGAAAGTCAGCGTGACCGTAGTGACGAATGTTCGAGGTGTATTCGACTTGAGGGATGTTGATGCTGAGCGCTTTTTTTTCTGAAGCCAAGTCGATCTTGTCGAGCGCAACAACGGCCGAACCGAAAACTTCGGCGCAAACGCGGGTCAGCGCTGCGGTCAGAGTGCTCTTGCCGTGCTCAGCGTGGCCAATGGTGCCGACGTTAACGTGGAGAAGGGAACGATCAGATTGTTGAGTAGCCATTTTTTCAGCTCCATGAAGTTGCCTGGCACTGATTAACAGTGAACCCTCACGGCGTGCTCTGAGCTACTGGCAAAATTGCTAGGTCGCGGGTGAGGCGTCGTGAACATCATGTGCTGGATCTAGCGAGCAGGAGGTCAAACCGAAATCGTCGATTTTTTCCGATCAGATTGCGGTGCAGTCGAGCCAGCGACAGGATGCTGTGGAAGCAACTGTCTTGGGTCGGTGCAAGGCCAGGTTGGCGCTGATATCACCATCGCGAATGGCGCATTGGGCTGCTACGCAAATAGCTTGAGGCCAGGGCGTCTCCGGAGTGGCAGGCAGATGCAGCTCACGGTACGCCCTGCGACGTGTTCCGCGAAAGGGCCGCAAAGCGGCCCCAATGCTGCAGGTTTCACTGCCCCAAGGTCACCCCTTCTCCTTCATCGCCTCCAGCTTGCCGACCTGCTCGCTGGCCAGCCGGCTGATGATCCGGATCGCCTGATGAATCCCCGCCGTATTGCGAAAGCTCAGCTGCGGGTTGTGCTCGCACTCCAGCACCTCGTCATGCTGGACCAGTGCTTCACCGAGCAATTCGAGGGTCCAGGCGTAGCTTTGGATGGTGGACAGGCGTTCGTGGTCAGTCATGGGATGCCTCCCGGCTTGCGCGGGTGGCGAGGGATTGGCTGTCGATCGGGTAGAAGGTTGGGGACGGGGTTGCCGCGGGGGATGGGCGGCGGAGAGCGGATGCGAGGATCCTCAGTATCGTGGTGGTCATGCATGAGTTCCTTTCGTTATGGAACTGCCACCGCTCGCGGCCAAGCAAGTTTAGGTGGCAGCAGTACGCGGGTTGGCCGACCGGGACGAAAGGGGCCCGGCACACCCGAAGGTGTCCCGCGCACCACCGCCATGACGCGACATCGCGGGCACAAAAAAAGCGCCTGCGATGAAGACTGGGCGCTGCTGCGCCTTTCGATTCCGACCGGCCAAGGTCGCGTCACCGATGCTCCGACGACTGGGAAAATCTATCTTTGTTGGGCGCAAGGCACAACCTTGGGGCGCTGACTTCGGGAGATTTCTCCTTGTCGCCTGTGACTAATCGGCGAAGTGTATCTCGCGAGTCTCCCCCATCAACAACGGCGCATTCGCCTCGGTCACCTCACGGATGTAATCCCACAACAACGTAATCCGCTTGAGCTTGCGCAAATCCTCCCGGCAGTACATCCAGAACTGCCGCGTCACCTCGATTTCCTCCGGCAACACCGTCACCAACCGCGGATCCTGCGCCGCCAGGAAGCACGGCAAAATCGCCAGCCCGCGCCCCTGCAACGCCGCCGTGTACTGGGCGATCACGCTGGTACTGCGCAGGTGGGCCTGGGCATTGGGGATCAGGTTCGCCAGGTACAAAAGCTCCGAACTGAATGCCAGATCGTCGACGTAACTGATGAACGGATGGTTCGCCAGGTCGCTCACCGCGCGAATCGGCGCGTGGTTGTCGAGGTAATTCTGGGTGGCATACAGCCGCAGCCGGTAGTCGCACAGCTTGCAGCACACATAGGGCCCATGCTCCGGCCGCTCCAGGGCGATGACGATATCGGCCTCGCGCTTGGACAGGCTGATGAAGTGCGGCAACGGCAGGATATCCACCGAGATCGCCGGCCAGGCATCGACGAAATGGCTCAGCTGCGGGGTGACGAAGAAGCTGCCGAAGCCTTCGGTGCAGCCCATGCGCACATGCCCCGACAACGCCACGCCCGAGCCCGAGACCTGCTCGCAGGCCATGTGCAGGGTGCTCTCGATCGACTCGGCGTAGCCCAGCAGGCGCTGGCCTTCGGCGGTGAGGACGAAGCCGTTGGTGCGCGACTTCTCGAACAACAAGGTACCCAGCGCCCCTTCCAGTGAGCCGATGCGCCGCGACACCGTGGTGTAGTCCACGGCCAGGCGCTTGGCCGCACTGCTGGCCTTGCGGGTGCGCGCTACCTCAAGAAAGAACTTGAGGTCGTCCCAGTTCAGCGCGCTCAGGGAGGTGAGGTCTTTTTGCATGATGATCCGGTTTTTTTGTTCATTCTTGTTGGATGTTTGCACATCTATACTCGATCTCAGCCCCTACACGCCACCCCGTGTCCACCCCGGCGTAGGCGTCTTCGTTCCGACAATAATTCCAAGGAGAGCGCAGATGAACGCACCCCACAACCCCAGCCAGACCAAGGTCGAACAGGTAAAGCTGCTGATCGACGGCCAATGGGTCGAGTCCAAGACCACCGAGTGGCGCGACATCGTCAACCCGGCCACCCAGCAAGTGCTGGCGCGGGTGCCGTTTGCCACCGCCGATGAAGTGAACGCCGCCGTGGCCGCCGCCGAACGCGCCTTCAAGACCTGGCGCGACACCCCGATCGGCGCGCGCATGCGCATCATGCTCAAGCTGCAGGCGCTGATCCGCGAACACAGCAAACGCATCGCCGTGACCCTCAGCGCCGAGCAGGGCAAGACCATTGCCGACGCCGAAGGCGACATCTTCCGCGGCCTGGAAGTGGTCGAGCACGCCGCCTCCATCGGCACGCTGCAGATGGGCGAATTCGCCGAGAACGTTGCCAGCGGTGTCGACACCTACACCCTGCGCCAGCCGATCGGTGTGTGCGCCGGCATCACCCCCTTCAACTTCCCGGCGATGATCCCGCTGTGGATGTTCCCGATGGCCATCGTCTGCGGCAACACCTTCGTGCTCAAGCCGTCCGAACAGGACCCGCTGTCGACCATGATGCTGGTGGAGCTGGCGCTGGAAGCCGGGATCCCGGCTGGCGTACTCAACGTGGTACACGGCGGCAAGCAGGTGGTCGACGGCATCTGCACCCACCCGGACATCAAGGCGATCTCGTTCGTCGGCTCCACCGAAGTCGGCACCCACGTCTACAACCTGGGCAGCCAGCACGGCAAGCGCGTGCAGTCGATGATGGGCGCGAAGAACCACGCGGTGGTACTGCCCGACGCCAATCGCACCCAGACCATCAACGCACTGGTCGGTGCTGCGTTCGGCGCCGCCGGCCAGCGCTGCATGGCCACCTCGGTGGCGGTGCTGGTGGGCAAGGCCCGCGACTGGCTGCCGGACATCAAGGACGCGGCCAGCAAGCTCAAGGTCAATGCCGGCAACGAGCCGGGTACCGACGTCGGCCCAGTGGTGTCCAAGCGCGCCAAGGAGCGTGTGTTGGGCCTGATCGAAAGCGGCATCAAGGAAGGCGCCAAGCTGGAGCTGGACGGCCGTGACGTGAAGGTGCCGGGCTACGAGCAGGGCAACTTCGTCGGCCCGACCCTGTTCTCCGGGGTCAAGACCGACATGCAGGTGTACACCCAGGAAATCTTCGGCCCGGTACTGGTCACGCTGGAGGTGGACACCCTCGACGAGGCCATCGCCCTGGTCAACGCCAACCCGTTCGGCAACGGTACCGGCCTGTTCACCCAGAGCGGCGCTGCGGCGCGCAAGTTCCAGAGCGAGATCGACATCGGCCAGGTCGGCATCAACATCCCGATCCCGGTACCGGTGCCGTACTTCAGCTTCACCGGCTCGCGCGGCTCCAAGCTCGGCGACCTCGGCCCGTACGGCAAGCAGGTGGTGCAGTTCTACACTCAGACCAAGACCGTCACCGCCCGCTGGTTCGACGATGACAGCGTCAACGACGGTGTAAACACCACCATCAGCCTGCGCTAAGGAGTTGACCATGCGTATCGCATTCATCGGCCTGGGCAACATGGGCGCGCCCATGGCCCGCAACCTGATCAAGGCCGGGCACGCGCTGAACCTGTTCGACCTGAACAAGACCGTACTGGCAGAGCTTGCCGAACTGGGTGGGCAGGTGAGCGCCTCGCCCAAGGAGGCCGCGGCCAACAGCGAGCTGGTGATCACCATGCTGCCGGCCGCTGCCCATGTGCGCAGTGTCTACCTGGACGAAGAGACCGGCGTGCTGGCCGGCATCCGCCCCGGCACCCCGACCGTGGACTGCAGCACCATCGACCCGCAGACCGCCCGCGACGTGTCCAAGGCTGCGGCGGCCAAGGGCATCGACATGGGTGACGCGCCGGTGTCCGGCGGCACCGGCGGCGCGGCGGCCGGCACCCTGACCTTCATGGTCGGTGCCAGCAGCGAGCTGTTCGCCAGCCTCAAGCCGGTGCTGGAGCAGATGGGCCGCAACATCGTGCACTGCGGCGAGGTAGGTACCGGGCAGATCGCCAAGATCTGCAACAACCTGCTGCTGGGCATCTCGATGATCGGCGTGTCCGAGGCCATGGCCCTGGGCAATGCGCTGGGCATCGACACCAAGGTACTGGCCGGGATCATCAACAGCTCGACCGGGCGCTGCTGGAGTTCGGACACCTACAACCCGTGGCCGGGCATCATCGAGACCGCACCGGCCTCGCGCGGCTACACCGGCGGCTTCGGCGCCGAATTGATGCTCAAGGACCTGGGCCTGGCCACCGAGGCCGCACGCCAGGCGCACCAGCCGGTGATCATGGGCGCCGTGGCCCAGCAGCTGTACCAGGCCATGAGCCTGCGCGGCGAAGGCGGCAAGGATTTCTCGGCGATCGTCGAGGGGTATCGCAAGAAGGATTGATGGGCGAGAGGGACTTCATCGCGGACCGGATGGTCCTCCCCCTTGTAACTGCGCACCTTGGGGGAGGGGCATGCGTTTCGCGATTTTTTTTGCCCTTCTGAATTGGCGTCTGGATCGTGGGAGCGGGCTTGCCCTGCGATGGTGTTTGACCAGGCTGCATCGTTGTCCCGCCGGACGTCATCGCGGGGCAAGTCGCATCGGCGCACCGCCGCTCCCACGATTACGGCTTCAGGCAAACACGAAATACTTGCGCACCGTCTCGACCACTTCCCAGGTGCCTTTCATCCCCGGTTCGATCACGAACACATCCCCTGCCTTCAGGTGCTTGGGCTCTTCACCTTCCGGGGTGACGATGCAGTAGCCATCGAGGAAGTGGCAGAACTCCCACTTTTCGTAGTTGACCTCGAACTTGCCCGGGGTGCAGATCCAGGTGCCCATGATCTTGCTGCCGTCGGCCGACAGGTAGGCGTTGAGGTTGACGGTGTGCGGGTCGCCGCCGATGCGCTTCCACTTGGTCGCGTCGACCACCGGGGTGGGGCAGGTTTCGCGCAGGACGGTGATGAAATCGGACATGGCGTGGCTCCAGGCAACTAGTGATTGAACGCATCACCTTAGGGCCAGGCGTCGTCGGCCAGTTGCCTGTGCTCGACGCCTGGCTGTCTGGATGCGCTATCCGGCCTGCTGGCTCGGGCTGTGCGCCACACCGGCGCAGGCCTGAGCGAAGCTCAGCGCAGGGTATTCACCTCCACGGTGATGTGCGCCAGCTCTTCATGCACCCCAAGCGCCTTGCGCACGCTGTCTGCGCTCAGTGCGCCAGCAGTGGCCAGGCTGACGATGCAGGCGTACTGGTCCTTGCCGACGCGCCACACATGCAGGTCGGTGATGGCCGCGGCCACTGGCAGTTGCGCCACCACCTCACGGATCTCCTCGACCACTGGCGCATCCATTTCGGCGTCCAGCAGCACCCGCCCGGTATCGCGCAGCAGGCCTTTGGCCCACAGCGCCACCAGCAGTGCGCCGACCAGGCCCATGACCGGGTCGAGCCAGGCGGCACCCCACAGTTTGCCGGCCACCAGGGCAACGATCGCCAGCACCGAAGTGGCGGCGTCGGCGATCACATGCAGGTAGGCCGAGCGCAGGTTGAGGTCGTGGTGGTGATGGGCGTGGTCATGTGCATGCTCGTGATGATGCGTGTGGTCATCGCGCAGCAGCCAGGCGCAGATCAGGTTTACCGCAAGGCCGATCACGGCGATGAAGATCGCCTCGTCGTAATGGATGGCGCCTGGCGTCAGCAGCCGTTCAACCGATTGGAACGCCATCAGTGCGGCCACCCCAAGCAGCAACAGAGCGCTGGAGTAGCCGCCGAGAATCTCGATTTTCCAGGTGCCGAAGGCAAAACGACGGTCACCTGCATAGCGCCGCGCAGCGGCGTAGGCCAGCAGCGACAGGCCGAGCGCCAGGGCGTGGGAACTCATGTGCCAGCCGTCGGCCAGCAGGGCCATGGAGTTGAAGAACCAGCCACCGGCGATCTCCGCCACCATCATCACGGCAGTCAGCCATACCGCCAGCCGCGTCTTGCGCTCGGCACCGAGGTTGCTGGTATGGAACTGGTGGCTGTGCAGCCAGCGGTCGGAGGTTTGCGTGGTCATGGTTTATCATGCTCCCGGAAATACGTGAAATATACTATACCCCAGTATACCTGCAGTGATGGAAGCAGAATGGCACATACCCTCAAGAGCAAGAAGCAGCTGCTGACCCGGGTGCGCAAGATCAAAGGCCAGGCAGCCGCGCTGGAGACCGCGCTGGAGCAGGAAAAAGACTGCCTGGCGATCCTGCAGCAGATCGCCGCCGTGCGCGGTGCAGTGAACGGGCTGATGGCCGAAATGATGGAAGGGCATATCCGCGAGCATCTGGTGGCGGAGGGGCTGAGCGCCGAGGAGCGGTTGGAGGAGGCCGACAAGGTAGCTTCGCTGTTGCGCTCCTACCTGAAATAGCGTTCGGCAACACCGCGAGGCTGGTCGGAGCCCCGGCTGGTCTCGCGATACGCTCTACAACTGCTCACGCACAGCGGCAATCACCTCAGGTATACCCCTCCCCAGTACCTCAGGTGGGGTCGGGCTTTCGCCGAACTCGCGCCAGACGAACAACGTCAGTTCCGCCCCGTCGGTCTTCGACAGGGCGTGCTCCAGCGAGCCGAACTGTTGCAGCGCACGGTAACGCTCATCCGCCCAGAACAGCGCCTCGACCCAGTCGTGGACCGGGATGAAGTGAAAGTGCAGCGGGCAACCCGGTACATGCCCGAAGCGCCCGATGTACAGCCACTTGGGCGCGAGCGCTTGCTCCATGGCCCGTTGCAGCCTGGCCATCAGCCGGCCCATGTCCGCCAGCGCCTGGTCGGGCAGGTCGGCCAGGCTGTCGACCGGCGCCCGCGAACCCAGCATCAGGTAGCCGGGCAGGCGCGACGTCAGGTGATGGTTGACGATCCAGTGCTCGCTCTCGTGGACGATGTATTCCCCGGGAATGTTCATCGACTCACGCCCACCAGTAGCGCACGAAGTGGAAGAACACCGGCGCTGCGAAACACACCGAATCCATGCGGTCGAGCATGCCGCCATGGCCTTCGATCATGTGCCCCCAGTCCTTCACCCCGCGGTCACGCTTGATCGCCGACATCACCAGCCCGCCGAAGAAGCCCATGGCATTTACGGTCAGCGCCATCAGCGCCGCCTGCCAGAAGGTGAACGGGGTGATCCAGCACAGCAGCGCGCCCACCAGGGTGGCCAGCGCCACGCCGCCAGCCAGGCCTTCGACGGTTTTCGACGGCGACAGGTTGGGCGCCACCTTGCGCTTGCCGAACAGCTTGCCGCACACGTACTGCAGCACGTCGCTGATCTGCACCACCAGAATCAGCCAGGCGATCAGCAGCAGGTTGCGGCCTTCGAAGCCAGGGATCTCGAGGGTCATCAGCGCAGGCACCGACGACACGCAGTACACCGCGATCATCAGCCCCCATTGCACCTTCGAGGCGCGCTCGAGGAAGCGCGTGGTATCGCCGCCGAAGCTGGCGAGGATCGGCAGCAGCAGGAACAGGTACACCGGGATGAAGATGCTGAACAGCCCGTACCAGTCCATGGCGATCAGCAGGTACTGCACCGGCAGCGCCACGTAGAACGCCGCCACCAGCGCCGGATAGTCGCTGCGCCGGGTCGGGGTGAGGGTCATGAACTCGCGCAGGGCGTAGAACGACACGCCGTAGAACAGCACGATCACCCCGTATTTGCCGAACACGAAGGCGATGCCGATCACCAGCACCATCACCCACCAGGCATTGATGCGTGCGTTGAGGTTGTCGATGACCGCGTGGGGGGCAGGGCCGGCGCGCCACTTGAGCAGGCGGCCGATGGCGCTGGCCAGCAGCAGCAGGGCGCCGATGCCGGCGAACAGCGAAAGGGTGTTGTGATCCATCTCAGGCATCCTTCGGGGCCAGGTTCAGCAGGGCCTCGCGGGCCCGCTCGAGAAATGCGTGTTTGCCTTCGTCCGCCTGCAGGTGCAGCGGCTCGCCGAAACTCAAGGTGCACAGCAGTGGCAGCGGCAGGGCACGGCCCTTGGGCATGACCCGGTTGAGGTTGGCGATCCACACCGGCACCAGCTCGACCTGCGGGTTGGCCGCGGCCAGGTGGAACAGGCCGCTCTTGAAGGGCAGCAGCGGCTCGTCACCGAGGTTGCGCGTGCCTTCCGGGAAGAAGATCAGCGAGTCGCCCTGGGCGAACGCGTCGAGCACCGGTTGCAGCGGGTTGCCCTCGGCCGGCGAACGCGTGCGATCGATCAGCACGGCGTTGAACACCCGGCGGATGAGGAAGTCGCGAATACCGGGCTTGCACCAGTAGTCGGCCCCCGCCACGGGGCGGGTGTGGCGGCGCAGGGGGGCGGGCAGTGCCGCCCACAGCAGCACGAAGTCACCGTGGCTGCTGTGGTTGGCAAAGTACAGGCGTTGTACCGGCTGCGGTGTGCAACCCAGCCACAGGGCGCGGGCGCCGGTGATCAGGCGGGCGGCGGAGGTGATGACGATGGCGGTCAGGCTGGCGAGCATGGCGGCGGTCTTATCCGGTGAAGGGGAGGGTCAGTACCAGCAGCACCTGCACGGCCAGGCACAGGGCCTGGCGGCGCAGCAGGGCCAGGGCGGCCTGGCTGCGTGCTGGCCAGTCGCGGTTGTCGCTGGTGCTGGGTTTGAGGCGTAGTTCATGCAGGGCACGGTCCAGGGCCTGGGTATCGGCGGGCAGGTCGCTGCTGGTGGCCAAGTGGGTGAACAGCTCGGCATCCAGGGCGACACGTATCGCCCAGTACTTGTGGGCCAGGCCGATGAGCAGCAGCACCACGCACAGTGCGTGGGCCGGTGAAGGCAGCGCCAGGCCGAACAGCGGCGCCAGGCTGCAGGCGATGGCCAGCAGGCTGATGCCATCCGACAAGCGTTCCAGCTGACGCCCGCGGGCGAGCAGGCTGGCGACGACGCGCAGGTTCATGGCCGGGCCTCCAGTTGCTGCAACGCACGACGATGGGCGCTGTGCAGGACCACTCTGGGGCGTGCCTTGCGGATCAGCATTTCGGCCTGGCTGGCATCGCTGCAGCGGCCGCTGATGATCAGCCAGGCAGCTACTGCGCTGGCGCTGCGCGAATAGCCCAGGGCGCAACAGACCAGCACCGGGCCCTGCTGGCGCAGGTGTTCGATGGCGGCGGCGGCTTGCTGCAGGGTTTGCTGGCTTGGGGCGATCAGGTCCAGGCTTGGCAGGCACTGGTAGTACTGTAGGGCCATCGCGGGGCAAGCCCGCTCCCACGGGCCATTGCCAGGCGCTGCGTGGGAGCGGCGGTGCGCCGCTGCGACTTGCCCCGCGATGGCGTCGGTACAGGTCAGCTCCGCACACAGGTCCACCACCGCCGCAAACGCCGACGCCTCCCCATGCCCCGGCATCCGCCCCAGATACACCCCATCCAGCACTTCATCCGCCTGTGGGTGCTGCCGGGTCCACAACCGTGAGTTGGCCCACGCAGCCAGCAGATAGGGCGCCAGCAACACACTCGCGGCAATCGACAGTCGGCCATCCGCGCCTTTCTGGAAACCGCCCGCACCGAACAGGCCATAGTTCAGCGCCACCAGCAGCAGCGACACAGCCGGCCACAGCAGCCACAAACTGACGTGCCCGATCTTGAAGGCCAGCACCGCCAGCAGCATCGCCCCGAGCCCATAGCGCAACGCCACGCGCCAGCGCTTGGGATCGCGCGCCAGCCGGGCGTGCTGCCAGGGCAGCGGGCCTTGCTGCGGCCACAGCCATAGGCAAACGAAACCGGCCAGCGCGCCGGTTGGCAGGTCGATGAAGTGATGCTGCCAGGTGGTCAGCACCGACACCCCGATCAGCCCCATCCAGCCATGCACCAGCCAACGCCACATGTGCTGCTGCGTGTGCCGGGCGAACATCGTCCAGATGATCACCAGCAGTGCGATATGCAGCGACGGCGCCTGGTTGTAAGGCTTGTCGAAGCCCATCAGCACATCGAACAGCCAACCGAACAGCCCCGACAGTTCCGGGCGCTCGAAGGTGAAACGCAAGGGCCAGAGCAGGAAGCAAGCGACGCTGAGCAATTGCGCGGTCAGCAGCGCCAGCGCGTGCCGGTCCATCTCCCGCCGGCTTTGCGGCAACAGGAACGACAAGCCGTACAACAGGTCGATCGACCAGTACGGGATGATCGTCCATGGCCACAACGGCATGTGCCGCTCCCAGGCGAACACCAGGCTGCCGATATCCTCGCGCCCTGCCGTATAGCTGTTGGCCAGGCCGTAGCTGAGGAAAAAGAACGGGCCGAGCAGCAACAGCCACAGCACGCCACGGCGGATCAGCCCTGCTTCACGGGGCATCAACGCACCCGCTGCGCCAGGCTGACACTGAAAATGCCCCACTCGTCGATGCGCTGGGTGATCTTGCGAAAACCCGCCGCCTCCACCAACTGGTCCATCTCCGCCTGGCTGCGCCGACGCATTACCCAGGCCTGGCCGCCACGGTGGCTAGTCAGCGCCCGGGCGATCATCTCCAGTTGCGGGTGCCAGGGCTGGCCGGTGTATACCAGGTAGCCGCCTTCTTCGACGGCATCGGCCAGCCCCGCCAGCGAGTTGGCCACGGCCTCGTTGCTGGGGAACAGTTCGTACAGGCCGCTGACCACGGCGAGGGTCGGGCGCGGCTCGAGGCCGGCCAGGCTCTGGCGATCGAAGGCGTCGCCCTGGACGAAGCGGGCGATGTCACCCAAGCCCTTTTCGCTGATCAGCGCGTTGCCCTGCTGCACGTTCAGCTCGCTGTAGTCGCGCAGCAGGATCGAGTCGGGCAACTGCTGCAAGCCTTGCAGCGCTTCGAGGATGTAGCGGCCGTGGCCGGCGGCGATATCGACGATGTGCACCGGGCGCTGTTGCTCACGCAGTCGGGCGATGGCCAGGCGCAGCAGTTCCTCGACGTTGAGCTTGCGCTGGCGGATGCCGCGCCAGCCGATGGCGTTGAGGTAGTTCTGGTCGATCATCTCGCCCAGCCGGCCCTTGCCGGTGGGCCGGTTGCGGTAGACGTAGTCGAGGGTGGAGCCTGAGTCGAAGCCGGTGTCGAAGCCCAGTTTCACGCCATCTGAAAGGCCCTTGCCCAGTTGCAGGCCGGCGCGGGTGGCGCGCCAGTACAGGTCGCGCGGCGAGTTGCGCGGCAGCGGCGCGGCCAGGCTTTCGGCCTCGGCGCAGCTGGCGCCGGTCTTGTCGGCATCGAGCAGTGACGGCACGGGGGCGGGGTTATCGAAGCAATGCTCGACGAAGCGCTTGATCCGCGCCAGGGCATGGGCGCGGTCCCGTTCGCCGAGGGTGTCGTGGAAGAAGCCGGGCAGAATGTGCAGCTCTTTGCGCGCACTGCCCAGCCGCTCGAAGAAACGCTCCTGCGGGGCGCGCTCGACCACGAAGTCCGAGCCCGAGACCAGCAGTTGCGTCGGCACCTGGATCGCCTGGGCATCGGCCACCACGCGATCGGCGGCGTCGTACAGGCCGAGCAGCATGGTCACCGAGATCGGCCGGCTGATCAGCGGGTCGGCCACGTAGGACATGACCCGCTCCGGGTCGTGGGTGAGCAGGCGCGGCTTGACGTAGCTGTTGACGAAGAAATTGCCGCGCAGGGCTTTCATCAGCTTCAGCCCGGGGCGGGCGAAGGGTACATAGAGCTTGACCTTGAACGCGGGCGAGGCCAGCACCAGGCAACGCACCTTGGGCGCGTAGTCATGGGCCCAGGTGGCGATCAGCACCGCACCGACGCTCTGCGCCAGCACCACCAGGTCGGGTTCGGCGATGCCGTGTTGCGCCTGGATATGCTCGATGAAGGTCTGCACGTCGCGCACGCTGGTGGCGAAGCTCGGGCTGTCGCCGCGCGCGCCTGGCGACTGGCCATGGCCACGGGCGTCCCAGGCGAAAACGTCATAGCCGGGTAGGTCCAGTTCGTCGGCCAGGTGCGCCAGGCGCCCGCCGTGCTCGTGGCCACGGTGGAACATCACCAAGGCCCGGCGCGGCTGGTGTTCGTTGCGCGTGGCGGGCCAGTGACGGTAGTGCAGCTCGACGCCGTCATGGGTGGAAAAATGCAGCGATTGCGCTTGGCGCATGGCGAATATCCTTGTCCGGCAGCGGGGGCTCAGCGGGTTTCGGCCAGGCCCTGGCGAACCCGGTTGTACAGGGTATAGAGCGAGAGCAGCAGGATGACCAGCAGCAAGCCGTTGATCCAGGTTGCGCTCAGCAGCCCGAAGGCCACCCCGGTGCCCAGCACGCCGAAGGCGAAGGCCCGGTCGCTCTTGCCCATCGGCCCGTCGTAGCGCCGCGACGCGCCAGCCAGCGGGCCCATCACCCCGGCGTACTCGCTGATGACCGCGAGCAGCACCACCAGCACCACCAGCGCCGGCGACACGCCGGCCAGCAGGGCGAAGGGCAGGTACAGCGCGGCATCGGCGATCACGTCGCACAGCTCGTTGAGGTAGGCACCCAGCTTCGATTGCTGGCCGAACTCCCGGGCGAGCATGCCGTCGACCGCATTCAGCGCCATGCGCAGCAGCATCCACACCGGCACCAGGATGAACAGCCACGCCACCTGGGGCAGCCAGGCCAGCAGCAGGCCGATGAGCACGGAGATTGCGCCAGCGGCGACGGTGACCTGGTTGGCGGTGACGCCACGCTCGAACAGGCGTTGGACGGTCGGGCGCAGCAGCGCCTGGAAGCGGGGTTTGAGCTGGTAGATCGATGGCACGTGGAACTCCCTGTCGTGGTGCGGCGATGCGGCAATTGTGAATAAGGCGCGTGGGCGGCGGCAAGTTGAAAGCGCCCATCTGTGAAGTGCATCAGGCCTACGAAACAGGGGGAATGCGCCGCTTGTCGCCTATTGTGTGCATGGTGTGTATTTGGCTTGGTTAAAACCCATAGTGGTGTGTACGCTACACATCACCTGCCAAAGGACGGATGCATGCGCAGCAGGGACGTGATCCAGCTTATCGAAGCCGACGGCTGGTACGAGGTGGAAGTGAAAGGAAGTCACCATCAATTCAGGCATCCGTACAAGCGAGGCAGGGTTACGGTTCCTCATCCCAAGAGCGATCTGCCCAGGGGTACCGTACACAGCATTTTGAAACAGGCGGGCCTCAAATGAGACCGCTTGTGTTGAGCGCACAGGATCACTGGAGACAGACCATGAAATTCCCCGTTGTACTGCATAAGGATGAGGGCACTGACTACGGTGTGATCGTGCCCGACGTACCTGGTTGTTTCTCGGCTGGCGCCACTGTTTCCCAGGCGCTGGAGAATGTGCAGGAAGCCCTGGCCCTGCATTTCGAAGGCCTGGTGGCCGACGGCGAGGCGTTGCCGCAGGCCGAGGAGGTGGATGTGCATGTGGCCAACCCTGATTACGCCGGGGGCGTCTGGGCGGTGGTGGACTTCGATGTGACCCCGTACCTGGGCAAGGCGGTGCGCTTTAACGCCACGCTGCCGGAGAACCTGCTGCAGCGCATCGACGAAAAGGTAAAACGCGATCATCGTTACGCCTCGCGCTCTGGCTTCCTCGCCTCGGCCGCGCTGCGTGAGCTGGCGGTCGCCTTCCGCTAGCCCTCGGGTTTGGCACGGCCCTTGTAGGAGTGGCCTTGCGCCGCGAAAGGGCCGCAAAGCGGCCCCAGCGTTACCACATAGATTGCCGGGGCCGCTGCGCAGCCCTATCGCGGCACAAGGCCGCTCCTACAGGTCGTCAGCAAATGCTCGACGAGCGCCGCCGTATAGCCTGGCAGCGCGGCAAAATCCCGGGCGCACACCTGCAATTGCCGGTTCGCCCACGCCTCCTGCAGCGCCACCCAGTGCAGGGGCAACACCCCCTCCCAGCGCCGTACCGAGGCCAATGGCACCACCCCCACGCCAGCCCCGCCAGCGACCATGCGGATCACCCCATCGAACCCCTCGGCGCGTACCCGCACCAGCATCCTGCGCCCCAGGCGCAGTGCCTGTTCCTCAAGGTGCAAGGCCAGTGCGCTGTTCGGGCCCAACCCGACATGCCCGTATGCAAGGCTTTGCACAAAGTCGGGCTCGGCCGCATCGGCCAGCGCATGCCCCACCGGCATCACCAGCACCAGCGGATCGTCGCGAAACGCTCGCGTCTGCAGATGCCCGCAGGGCGCAGCGGTTGAGACGATGCCCAGGTCGGCCATGCCTTGGGTAATGGCCTGGACGATGCGCAGGCTTGGCTGTTCCTGCACGTCGATGCTCACCCCCGGGTACTCGACCAGATACTGTGCCAGCAACTCGGGCAGGTACTCGGTCAGCGCTGCGGTGTTGCACAACAGGCGCACCTGGCCCTGCTGGCCCCTGGCGTACTGTGCCAGGTCGAATTGCAATCGCTCCACCTGCGCGGTGATCAGCCGCGCGTGCTGCTGCAGAGCCTGGCCGGCGGGCGTCGGCTGTACGCCGCGGCGATTGCGTTCGAGCAACGGGATGCCGAGCGAGGCTTCCATGGCGCGGATGCGTGCACTGGCGGCCGGTAGCGACAGGTGGCTACGGCGTGCGCCGGCGGTGATGTTGCCGCACTCCAGGGTGTGCTGGAACAGCGCAAGGTCGGTCAGGTCGAAATGCATCAGCCTCTGTCCTGGCAAAAGTCTGGCTGAGTATATGGCGAATTTTCAGGCGCGCGCCGGCAGGTCAGCATGGCGCCATGAATACCTTTCTTTCGTTCTATCAAAATATTGGCCCGGCATTGACGCTGCTGGTGATGCTCACCTTCCTGATGGCCGGGGCGGTCAAAGGGGTCATCGGCCTGGGGTTGCCGACCATCGCCATGGGCCTGCTTGGCCTGGCTATGCCACCGGCGCAGGCTGCGGCGCTGCTGATCGTGCCCTCGACGCTGACAAACCTGTGGCAACTCGCGGCAGGCGGGCATCTGCGGGCGTTGATGCGGCGCTTGGGCGGGCTGCTGTTGCTGATCTTCGTCGGCACCTTGCTGGGCAGTCGCTGGCTGGGGATCGACAGTGGCCCCTGGGCTGCCCACGCCTTGGGTGGTGCGCTGCTGGTGTATGCCCTGTATGGCCTGATCGGGCCGGACCTGCGCCTGGCGCGGCAGCACGAGCGCTGGCTGGGCCCGCTGTGCGGGCTGGTGACGGGGGTGGTCACGGCAGCCACCGGGGTGTTCGTGATGCCCGCCGTGCCCTACCTGCAGAGCCTCGGCCTGAGCCGCGACGAGATGGTCCAGGCCCTGGGCCTGTCGTTCACCGTATCGACCCTGGCGCTGGCCATTGGCCTGGCCGGCCAGGAGGTACTGGACGGCCAGGCGCTGGGCGCCTCATTGCTGGTGCTGGCCCCGGCGTTGCTGGGCATGTTCGCCGGTACCTGGCTGCGCAGCCGTATCAGTGCAGCGCTGTTCAAACGCTGCTTCTTCATCGGCCTGGCGCTGCTCGGCGGGCACCTGCTGATCAACGGTTAGCGGAGGAGGCACTGAGCATTTCGATCATCTGGAAATCGAAGTCGCGCTCCAGGTACTTCATGCGGTTTTCAAAGAACTCCGCCATGTGCGGCAGGGCCGAGTGCACGTCCAGTGCTGCCTTGTCTGCCCACACCTCGAAGAACACGAACAGGCTCGGGTCTTCCTTGTCGCGCAGCATGTGGTACTCGATGCAGCCCGGCTCCTGGCGGCTCGGCTCCACGTAGGGGTGGAACAATTGCTCGAAGGCATCGGACATGTCCGGGCGGGTCTTGGCTTGGAGGATGAAGGCGATCTGCTCGCTCATGATGAGGCCTCTGTGGATGAGAAAGTGAGCAGATTCTAAGGCAATAATTGCCTGCCAATTCGTGATTTGCAGGCAAATGTATTTTGCCGTGCCCCGGCTTTATCTGCCGCCCGCGCCTGCCTAATCTGCCGCCATCCAATTGACCCGGTCGCCGATACCGACCCTTCGAGGCACACCATGAAAAACATTCTTCTGCTCAACGGCGGCAAGCAATTCGCCCATTCCGACGGTCGCCTGAACCAGACCCTGCACGACGCCGCCCTGGCCTACCTGGACCGCGCCGGTTTCAACCTGAAGCAGACCTTCATCGATGGCGGTTACGACGCCCGTGAAGAGGTCGAAAAATTCCTCTGGGCCGATGTGATCATCTACCAGATGCCCGGCTGGTGGATGGGCGCCCCCTGGACCGTGAAGCAGTACGTCGACGAGGTGTTCACCGCAGGCCACGGCAGCCTGTATGCCAGCGATGGCCGCACCCGCTCGGACGCTTCGCAGAAGTACGGCAGCGGCGGGCTGATCCACGGCAAGCAGTACATGCTGTCGCTGACCTGGAACGCACCCCAGCAGGCGTTCGATGACCCGGCTGACTTCTTCGAAGGCAAGGGCGTGGACGCGGTGTACTTCCCGTTCCACAAGGCCAACCAGTTCCTCGGCATGACCGGGCTGCCGACCTTTTTGGCGGTGGATGTGATGAAGCGGCCGGATGTGCCGGCGGCACTGGCGGCGTATGAGCAGCATCTGCAAGCGGTGTTCGGCAAGGCCGAGTGAGTGGTGCCAGATCGCGGGGCAAGCCCGCTCCCACGCTAGATCGTGGGAGCGGGCTTGCCCCGCGATGGTTTTGCAGGCTTGCACGCTTGCCGCCCAAACGCTATCTATCAAAGCGATCCCCCACCAAGGCCAGCTCAGCGTGAAAACCCGCTCCGAAGAACTCCAGGTATTCGTCGCCGTCATCGACTGCGGTTCGATCTCCGCCGCTGCCGAGCAGATCGGCCAGACCCCGTCGGCGGTCAGTCGCACCTTGTCGCGCCTGGAGGGCAAGCTGGGTACCACGCTGGTCAACCGCACCACCCGGCGCATGGACCTGACCGAGGAAGGGCGCTTCTTCCTCGAACGTTCGCGGCAGATCCTCGAGCAGATGGACGACATGGAAGAGCGCCTGTCGATGCACCGCCAGACCCCGTCCGGGCGGCTGCGCATCAATGCTGCCGGGCCGTTCATGCTGCACGCGATCCTGCCCTGGATCAGCGAGTTCCGACAGCAGTATCCCGGTATCGAACTGGAACTGAACACCGACGACCTGATCATCGACCTGCTGGAGCAGAGCACCGACGTCGCCATCCGCATCGGTGAGCTGGCCGACTCCAGCCTGCATGCCCGGGCGCTGGGCTGCAGCCCGGTACAGGTGCTCGCCAGCCCTGCGTACCTGGCCCGGCACGGCACCCCGCAGAGCGTCGAGGACCTCGCCGAGCATTGCCTGCTCGGTTTCAGTGCCCCCGAGTCGCTCAACCAGTGGCCGCTGCGCCACGCCCAGGGCGAGCGCTGGGCGATCCGCCCGCAGTTGCTCGCGTCCAGCGGCGAGACCTTGCGCCAGTTGGCCATCGCCGGGGAAGGCATCGTCAGCCTGTCGCACTTCATGACCCACGAAGACATCCGCGCCGGCCGCCTGCAGGTGCTGCTGGCCGAGCACAATAGCGGCTATCGCCAGCCGATCCATGCGGTCTACTACCGCAACACCCAGCTGGCCCTGCGCATTCAGTGCTTCCTCGATTTCATCCAGGCCAAGCTGGCGGCGTACGCCTGCGCAGTTGCCTGAATGCGACAACTGCTGCCCGTCGGCGGCGGAAATTTCCTACGGTGTTTGCTTAGTCGGAGCGCTTCGGCCTTAATGACTGATCAACAAAAACAACACCAAGGAAGTGCCCATGCGTCTTGTCATGTTCCAGCCGTTGGCCCTCGGGGCCGCGATCCTGAGCTGTTCCTCCGCTTTTGCCGTGACGCTGGAAGGCGGCGCGGTGGCTGCGCCTGATCAATATGGCGCACAGGTAGCCGCCGATATCCTCAAGAAGGGCGGCAACGCGGTGGACGCCGCCGTCGCCACGGCCTTCACCCTCGCCGTCACCTACCCCGAGGCCGGCAACATCGGCGGCGGTGGCTTCATGACCCTGTTCGTCGACGGCAAACCCTACTTCCTCGACTACCGCGAAGTGGCCCCCAAGGCCGCCACCAAGACCATGTACCTGGATGACAAGGGTGAGGTGATCGAGAACCTGAGCCTGGTCGGCGTGCGCGCAGCCGGCGTGCCAGGCACGGTGATGGGCCTGTGGGAGGCGCATCAGAAGTTCGGCAAGCTCAAGTGGAGCGAGCTGCTCACCCCCGCCATCGGCTATGCCAAGAACGGCTTCAAGATTGCCCAAAAGCAGTACCAGTACCGCGACGACGCCCAGGGCCTGTTCAAGACCGCCACCAATTTCAATGACTACTTCGGCAGCATGAAGGTGGGCGAGCTGTTCAAGCAGCCGGAGCTGGCTCAGACCCTGGAACGCATCGCCGACAAAGGCGTCAGCGAGTTCTACCAGGGCAAGACCGCCGACCTGCTGGTGGCGCAGATGCAGGCCGACAAGGGCCTGATCACCAAGGATGACCTCAAGGACTACAAGGCGCTGTGGCGCAATCCGATGGCCATCGACTGGCGCGGCAACGTGGTCTACACCGCGCCACCGCCGAGCTCTGGCGGCGTCGCCCTGGCCCAGCTGCTGGGTATCAAGGAAGACCGTGCGGCCGACTTCAAGGGCGTCGAGCACAACTCGGCCAAGTACATCCACCTGCTGGCCGAAATCGAGAAGCGCGTGTTCGCCGACCGCGCCGACTACCTGGGTGACCCGGCCTTTACCCAGGTGCCGGTGGACAAGCTGGTCGCCAAGGACTACCTGGCCAAGCGCGCAGCGCAGGTCAACCCGAACGCGATCTCCGCGACCGACAAGGTCAAGCCGGGCCTGGAACCGCACCAGACCACGCACTTCTCCATCGTCGACAAGCAGGGCAACGCGGTGAGCAACACCTACACCCTCAACCTCGACTACGGCAGCGGCGTGGTGGTGAAGGGCGCAGGCTTCCTGCTCAACGACGAGATGGATGACTTCAGCGCCAAACCCGGCGCGGCCAACGCCTTCGGCGTGGTGGGCGGTGACGCCAACGCCATCGCCCCGGGCAAGCGCATGCTCTCGTCCATGAGCCCGACCCTGGTGACCCGTGACGGCAAGGTGGTGCTGGTGGTGGGCACGCCGGGCGGTTCGCGGATCTTCACCTCGATCTTCCAGGTGATGAACAACCTGTATGACTACAACATGCCGCTGGAGAAATCGGTGGCGGCGCAGCGGGTGCATCACCAGCTGCTGCCCAAGGACACCATCTACTTCGACAGCTATGCGCCGCTCACCGGTAAGGTGGCCGATGACCTGAGGAAGATGGGGTATGTGCTGGAAGATCAGGGCTGGGAGATGGGCGACATCCAGGCGATCCGGGTGACCGGGGAGAAGCTGGAGACCGCTTCCGACCCGCGTGGGCGGGGCGTGGGGATGATCGTCAAATAGGGCAGGGTTGAAATGATCGCGGGGCAAGCCCGCTCCCACAGGTCGTGGGAGCGGGCTTGCCCCGCGATGCTTTTGTGGGTCAGACGCGGAACTGGCTGACCAGCGTCTGCAGGTGACCCCCCAGGCGCGCCAGCTCGACGCTGGAGGCCGCGGTTTCATCACTGGCCGCAGCGGTCTGCTCCGACACATCACGCACATTCAGGATGCTGCGGCTGATCTCTTCGGCCACGGCGCTCTGCTGCTCGGCGGCAGCGGCGATCTGCTGGTTCATCGACTGGATGTTCGACACCGTGCGGGTGATGTTCTCCAGCGAACCACCGGCCTTGCGCGCCAGTTCCACACTGCTGTCGGTCAGGCTGCGGCTGCCGTTCATCGCTTCGGCGACTTGCTGGGTACCGTGCTGCAGGCTGGCGATCAGGCCTTCGATTTCTTCGGTCGACTGCTGGGTGCGCTGGGCCAGGCCGCGCACCTCGTCGGCGACCACCGCAAAGCCACGCCCGGCTTCACCGGCACGGGCCGCTTCGATGGCGGCGTTCAGGGCCAGCAGGTTGGTCTGCTCGGCCACCGACTTGATCACATCCATCACGCTGCCGATCTTCTGGCTTTCCTGCTGGAGCAGGGTCATGGCGTCGGTGGAGCGTTTGACTTCCTGGGCCAGGCGTTCGATCTGGCTGATCGCCTCACCCACCACTTTGTCGCCGCCGCGGGCTTCGCCGTCGGCATTGGTCGCGGCAAAGGCCGCTTGTTCGGCATTGCGCGCCACTTCCTGCACGGTGGCGGCCATTTCGTGCATGGCGGTGGCCACCTGGTCGGTCTCGACCTTCTGGCTGTTGGCACCGGCGCTGGTCTGCTCGGTCACCGCCGACAGCTCTTCTGCAGCGCTGGCGATCTGGGTGACGCCGTCGCGGATACCGGTGATCAGTTCACGCAAGGTGGTGCCCATGCGGCCGATGCCCTGTTGCAGCACGCCGAGCTCGTCGCGACGGGTCACGCGCAGGTTCTGGGTGAGGTCGCCGCCGGCGATCTGCTCCACGGCCTGCAGGGTTTCGCGCAGCGGGCGGGTGATCTGACGGGTGATGATCACTGCCGCCAGCACGCCGACCAGCAGTGCCAGCAGCGTGGCGGAGATCTGCAGGCTGCGGGCCTGGGCGCTTTCGACGTCGCGGCGCTCAAGCTGGATCTGGTACAGCGCGTCGCTGCGTTTGACGATGTCGGCGCCCTGCACGGTCATTTCGGCGCGGGCGGTGGCGATGCTGGCCACGGCGTCGCGGAACTGGCGCACGGCGTCACGGTAGCTCAACACCGATTGCTCGAACTGGCCAATGCGCGTGGCTTCGTTGGGCAGCTGGCCCTTGAGGTTGTCGGCTTCGGCCAGTGCGGCATCCAGCTGACGCAGGGCGGCCTGCTCGTTGGCGGCGCTGTTGTCGGCGATGTAGCCACGCACGTCGATGCGCACCTGCAACAGTTGCTGGCGCGCCTTGCTGATCAGCTGGTACTGGGTAAGCCGCACGCTGTCGCTCTCGGCGCGTGCCATGACGTCCTGGCTCAGGGTGTCCATGGCTTCGTCGGCCCTGACGGCCGAGGCGGTCATCACTTCACGGGCGGCCAGCGAGTTCTTGTAGCCGGCGCGCATCTTGTTCAGCGAGACCTTGTATTCGCTGATGGTCTGGCCCAGCTCACGCAGCAGCTTGACGTTCTCGGGGCTCTTGAAGGTGCTGGCCAGGTATTCCTGCTGCTTGCTGAACGCGTCCAACTTGGCCTGGGTGTTGGCCGCCGCGGCGTCGTCGCCGTTGGCGATCATGTATTGCAGGCGGGCGATGCGCAGGTCGGTCAGGTCTTTGTTGAGCTGGCCGATGTCGCCCATCCAGTTGCTGCGGTCGATCAGGCTGCCCAGGCTGTTCCAGCCGGTCAGGGCCAGCAGGCCGGTCAGTACCAGCACCAGGCCGAAGCCCAGGCCGAGTTTGAGGTTGACGCTGATGTTGGCGAACCAGCTGTTCATGCACGCTCTCCCAGAAAATGATTTCGCTCACTTGATCTCAATCGCTGGGCGTTATTGTTTTGGGAGCCCTGCTGATTCGTGCAGGAGTTATCGGCAGGGCAGGGGGAAGCTGAAACGCTTTTTCAGCAGATTTGTAACTGGCTGAAAACGTTTGCGTTTTTTCAAAAAAAACATCGCGGGGCAAGCCCGCTCCCAAGCAGATTCGAGCGTGGGAGCGGGCTTGCCCCGCGATAGTTAAAGGCTACGGCTGGAGAAGGTATCGCACTGGTTCACGTCACCACTGCCGAAGCCGGCCTTGAACCAGCGCACCCGCTGCTGCGAGGTGCCATGGGTGAACGAGTCGGGTACCACACGCCCCTGGCCCTGTTGCTGCAGGCGGTCGTCGCCGATGGCATTGGCGGCGTTCAGGGCTTCTTCCACGTCCCCCGGCTCCAGCCAGTTCAAGCGCTTTTGCGCCTGGTAGGCCCAGACGCCGGCCAGGCAGTCGGCCTGCAGCTCCTGGCGCACCAGCAAGCCATTGTCGCCTTCCAGGCGCTGGCCGCTGCGGCGCGCGGCGTCGACCTTGGCCGAGACCCCGAGCAGGGTCTGCACGTGATGGCCGATTTCATGGGCGATCACATAGGCCTGGGCGAAGTCGCCGGCGGCGGCGAAGCGGGTTTCCATTTCGCGGAAGAAGCTCATGTCCAGGTACACGCGCTGGTCGGCCGGGCAGTAGAACGGCCCGACCGCCGCCGAGGCGAAACCGCAGGCCGAGTTGACCTGGCCGCTGAACAGCACCAGTTTCGGGTCGCGGTACTGTTTGCCAGCCTGGGCGAACAAGGCTTTCCAGGTGTCTTCGGTGTCGCCGAGGATCGAGGCGACGAACGCCGCCTGCTCGTCGTTGGCCGGTGGTGCCTTGCTGCCGACATTGGCCGGGGCGGTTTGTTGCTGCTGGTCCATCTGCCCGGCCAGCTGGCCGAGGATCTGCAGCGGGTCCTGCCCGGTGAGCCAGCCGATGCCGACGATCAACAGGATGGCGCCGAGCCCCAGGCCCTTGCCGCCGCCGAAACGCATGCCGCCGCCACCGCCACCTTCGCCGCGGGCATCGACCACGTTGTCGCTGCGTCGGCCTTTTCGCCATTCCATGTGCTGCTCTCCACTTTTTGAAACATGAAGTCAAAAGATTAGTTCAGCGCCGCGCTGGCCGTTGAGCTAAGCGCAGACACATAACCAAATGGTTATGCCTATGACCGCTGAATTCAATATTCATCCCCTCGTACCTGCCGGAAACTGCAAGTCCGCCTGCCACGCCCAGGCGACTTCATAATTCCAAAAGAGGTAACCGGCATGCCTGCCCAGGACACCAGCCGTTTCGTGATCCGTGATCGCAACTGGCACCCCAAGGCCTTCACCCCCGACTACAAGACTTCGATCGCCCGCTCGCCGCGCCAGGCGTTGGTGAGCATCCCGCAGTCGATCAGCGAAAGCACCGGCCCGGACTTTTCCCACCTGCGCTTCGGCGAGCATGACCACGACCTGCTGCTGAACTTCAACAACGGTGGCCTGCCGATCGGCGAGCGCATCATCGTCGCCGGCCGCGTAGTCGACCAGTACGGCAAACCGGTGCCCAACACCCTGGTGGAAATGTGGCAGGCCAACGCCGGTGGCCGCTACCGGCACAAGAACGACCGCTACCTGGCGCCGCTGGACCCCAACTTCGGCGGCGTCGGCCGTTGCCTGACCGACCGCGACGGCTACTACAGCTTCCGCACCATCAAGCCCGGCCCATACCCATGGCGCAACGGCCCCAACGACTGGCGCCCGGCGCATATCCACTTCTCCGTCAGCGGCCCGTCGATCGCCACCAAGCTGATCACCCAGCTGTATTTCGAGGGTGACCCGCTGATCCCGATGTGCCCGATCGTCAAGTCGATCGCCAACCCGGATGCGGTCGAGCGGCTGATCGCCAGGCTCGACATGAGCCACGCCAATCCCATGGATTGCCTGGCCTATCGCTTTGACATCGTCCTGCGCGGCCAGCGCCAGACCCACTTCGAAAACCGCTGAGGAGCACCGTCATGCCTATCGAACTGCTGCCGGAAACCCCCTCGCAGACCGCCGGCCCCTACGTGCACATCGGCCTGGCCCTGGAAGCGGCCGGCAACCCGACCCGCGACCAGGAAATCTGGAACCGCCTGGCCAAGGCCGAGGCCCCGGGTGAGCACATCCTGCTGATCGGCCAGGTGTACGACGGCAATGGCCACCTGGTGCGCGATTCGTTCCTGGAAATCTGGCAGGCCGACGCCAACGGCCAGTATCAGGACGACTACAACCAGGAGAACGTCTTCAACAGCTTCGGCCGCACCGCCACCACCTTCGATGCCGGTGAATGGACCCTGCACACGGTCAAGCCGGGTGTGGTGAACAACGCTGCGGGCGTGCCGATGGCGCCGCACATCAACATCAGCCTGTTTGCCCGCGGTATCAATATTCACCTGCACACGCGGTTGTATTTCGATGACGAGAGCGAGGCGAACGCCAAGTGCCCGGTGCTCAACCTGATCGAGCAGCCGCAACGGCGCGAGACGCTGATTGCCAGGCGCTGCGAAGTGGAGGGGAAGACGGCGTATCGCTTCGATATCCGTATTCAGGGGGAAGGGGAGACGGTGTTCTTCGACTTCTGACCTGAGCAACGCATCGCGGGGCAAGCCCGCTCCCACAGGCCTTGTGCAAGGCTTTCGTGGGAGCGGGCTTGCCCCGCGATGGTTTCAGCGCCGAACCAGCAGGACGCCGCTTTCCATGTGATGGGTATACGGGAACTGGTCGAACAGCGCACAGCGTTCGATGCGGTGGGTGTCCTGCAACTGGGCGATGTTCTGCGCCAGGGTCTCGGGGTTGCACGAGATGTACAGGATGCGCTCGAAGCGCCGGGTCAGCTCGCAGGTGTCCGGGTCCATGCCGGCGCGCGGCGGGTCGACGAACACGGTGCCGAACGCGTAGCTTTTCAGGTCGATCCCTTCCAGCCGGCGGAACGGGCGCACCTCGTTCAGTGCCTGGGTCAGCTCCTCGGCCGACAGGCGCACCAGGCGCACGTTGTCCACGCCATTCTCGTCGAGGTTGTGCAGCGCGGCGTTGACCGAGGTCTTGCTGATCTCGGTGGCCAGCACCTGGCGGGCACGGGTGGCCAGCGGCAGGGTGAAGTTGCCGTTGCCGCAGTACAGCTCCAGCAGGTCGTCGTCGCGCTCGCCCATGGCCTCGAAGGCCCAGCCGAGCATCTTCTGGTTCACCGCGCCATTGGGCTGGGTGAACGCGCCTTCGGGCTGGCGATAGCTGAAGGTGCGGCCGGCGATGTCCAGTTTCTCTACCGCGTAGTCACGGCCGATCACCAGGCGCTTGCCCTTGGAGCGGCCGATGACGCTGACATTCAGCTCGGCGGCCAACTGCTGCGCAGCGGCTTCCCAGGCGTCGTCCAGCGGGCGGTGGTAGCACAGGGTGACCATGGCATCGCCGGCCAGGGTGGTGAGGAACTCCACCTGGAACAGGCGGTTGTTCAGCGCCTCGTTGCCCTGCCAGGCGGCCTTCAGGCGTGGCATCAGTTCGTTGATGCGCTGGCTGGCGATGGGGAAGTCGTCGATCAGGATCGCCTTGTGCTTCTCGCCCGGGGCGAACATCGCGTAATGGCGCTGGCCGTCCTCGCGCCACAGGCGAAACTCCGCGCGCAGGCGGTAGTGCTCGCGCGGCGAGTCGAACACCGCAGGCTCGGGCGCCCCGAACGGCGCCAGCAGCTCGCGCAGGCGGGCGACCTTGGCCGCCAGCTGCGCGTCGTATTGCGTAGGGTCGAAAACGGCACTCATGCGTTGAACCAGCCCAGCTTGATGACAAACAGAATGGACAGGATCACCAGCGCCGGGTTCAGGTCGTGGCGACGGCCGGACAGCAGCTTGATGGCGGTCCAGGCGATGAAGCCGAAGGCGATGCCGTTGGCGATCGAGTAGGTCAGCGGCATGGCCAGGGCGGTGACCACCACCGGCGCGGCTTCGGTGACGTCATCCCAGTTGATCTCGGCCAGGCCCGAGGCCATCAGCACGGCGACGAACAGCAGCGCCGGGGCGGTGGCGAAGGCGGGCACGCTGCCGGCCAACGGGGCGAAGAACAGCGCCAGCAGGAACAGCACGGCAACCACGATGGCGGTCAGGCCGGTGCGGCCACCGGCACTGACGCCGGCGGCGGATTCGATGTAGCTGGTGGTGGTCGAGGTGCCCAGCAGCGAGCCGGCCATGGCGGCGGTGCTGTCGGCGATCAGGGCGCGGCCCATCTTCGGCATGTGGCCGTCCTTGCCCATCAGGCCGGCGCGCTTGGCCACGCCGATCAGGGTGCCGGAGTTGTCGAACAGGTCGACGAACAGGAAGGCGAAGATCACGCTGATCAGGCCGACGTCCAGGGCGCCCTTGATGTCCAGCTGCAGGAAGGTCGGCGCCAGCGACGGCGGCATCGATACCAAGCCACCGAATGGGGTGACGCCCATGGCGATCGAAGCCACGGTCACGGCGAGGATGCCGATCAGCACCGCGCCACGCACTTTCATGGCCTCGAGGGCGACGATCAGGAAGAAGCCCAGGGTGGCGAGGATCGGCGCTGGCTGCTTGAGGTCGCCCAGGCCTACCAGGGTGGCCTGGTTATCGACGACGATGCCGGCGTTATGCAGGGCGATCAGCGCCAGGAACAGGCCGATACCGGCGGCAATCGCCGAGCGCAGCGGCAGCGGGATGCTGTTCACGATCCATTCGCGGATGCGGAAGATCGACAGCAGGAAGAACAGCACGGCGGACAGGAACACTGCACCCAGCGCCACCTGCCAGGTGTGGCCCATGTGCAGGACCACGGTGTAGGTGAAGAAGGCGTTCAGGCCCATGCCCGGCGCCAGGGCGATCGGGTAGTTGGCGATGATGCCCATGGTCACCGAGCCGATGGCCGCGGCCAGGCAGGTGGCGACGAAGATCGCGCCCTTGTCCATGCCGGTCTCGCCGAGGATGCTCGGGTTGACGAACAGGATGTAGGCCATGGCCAGGAAGGTGGTGACGCCCGCGAGAATCTCGGTGCGCACGTTGGTGTTGTGTGCCTTTAGTTGAAACAGCCTTTCCAGCATGCCTGCTCCCAGGGCGCCTCGCGCCGTGAATGTATCGTCCCCAACAGCAAAGCACAGACCGTACCGGATGCCGTGGTTTTGCGTGGGGGGCAAAAAAGCCGCGCATCATACCAGCAAGGGGGGCGGGGGCCTATGGCCATTGGGGAGAGGCCTTTCTGTCGCCTGTGCAGTACCTGTGGGAGCGGGCTTGCCCCGCGATTTCGTCGGCTCGTGAGGAGGGGCGCAATCGCGGGGCAAGCCCGCTCCCACGGAGGATCAGCCGTTATGCAAACGGTCGCGATGGGTCAGGGTCGGGAACAGTTTCATCCACACCCCGGTCACCACCAGCGTGCCCACACCCCCGAGCACCACCGCCGGCACTGTGCCAAACCAGTGCGCGGTAAGCCCCGATTCGAACTCGCCGAGTTGGTTCGAGGCGCCGATGAACAGCCCGTTCACCGCACTCACCCGGCCGCGCATTTCATCCGGGGTCTCCAACTGCACGAAGGCGCCACGGATGACCATGCTGATCATGTCGGCCGCGCCCAGCACCACCAGTACCGCCAGGGAGAACCAGAACGAGGTGCTCAAGCCGAAGGCGATGGTCGCCACGCCGAACACCCCCACCGCCGTGAACATGACCAGGCCCACCTTGCGTTCCACCGGGAAGCGCGCCAGCCACAGCGACATCAGCAGCGCGCCCACCGCCGGGGCCGAGCGCAGCAGGCCCAGGCCCCAGGCGCCAGTGAGCAGGATGTCCTTGGCGAACACCGGCAGCAGCGCGGTGGCACCACCCAGCAGCACGGCGAACAGGTCCAGCGAGATGGCGCCGAGGATGTCCGGGCGGCTGCGGATGAAGCGGATGCCGGCCAGCAGCGACTCAAGGCTGGCGCGGCCTTGCTGGAGGGGTTGCTGGCGGGCGTCGAGGCTGAGCATGAGCAGGCAGGCGATCACGTACAGGGCCACGGTCGGGGCATACACCCAGATACTGCCGAAGGCATACAGGAAACCGCCCACCGCCGGGGCGACGATGGTCGCTGTCTGGGTCGCCGAGGCCGACGCCGCCACCGCCCGCGGGAACAGCCCCGGCGGCACCACGTTGGGCAGCAGCGCCTGGGTGGCCGGCATTTCGAACGAGCGGGTGGCGCCCAGCAGGAAGGCCAGCACGAAGATCAGCTCGCGGCTGACGCTGTCCGTGGCACTGCCAAGGGCCAATGCCAGGGCGATCAGTGCCTGCAAGGTCTGGCACAGGGCGGCGACCTTGCGCCGGTCATAGCGGTCGGCAACGTGTCCGGTGTGCAGCATGAACAGCACGCGCGGGGCAAATTCCACCAGCCCGACCAGGCCCAGATCGAGCACGTTGCCCGTCAACTGGTAGAGGTGCCAGCCGATGGCCACGGTGAGCATCTGGAAGCCGCTGGCGGTGAAAACGCGGGCCAGCCAGAAGGCCATGAATGGGCGGTGATGACGCAGCAATTGCGGGGCGGAGTCGGACATCGGCAGGCCTGTAACCTCGGCAATAGAGGGGTCTGCAGAGTAGCATCTGCTTGTAACAAATAGTTGCTGAATGTCGAGATGGACAGTTTTTCAGCGCCTGGAAAAGGGGGTGGGACAACGGGTCACGCGGCAATCAACCACACATCTTGTGACTTGATTCGGGACTATGCTTCCAGACATTCGTTGACCTGGATCAATCGTTCCAGATGCAACGAATTTGGCCCTCGGGCCGGAATCCCTGCGATCGAACAGAACAATTCCAACGAGCCGCACTCGATCACTGTGGGGGCAGTGGGCGACAAGGGCCACAAGCCTGGACGCCGGATTATCTGAAGAGGAAGCACCATGTTCGGATTAGAAGCCCTAGAGCTCGCCCGAATCCAGTTTGCCTTTACCGTGTCCTTTCACATTCTGTTCCCGGCCATCACCATTGGCCTGGCGAGCTACCTGGCGGTTCTCGAAGGCCTTTGGCTCAAGACCGGCAACAACACCTACCGTGACCTCTACCACTTCTGGTCGAAGATCTTCGCCGTCAACTTTGGCATGGGCGTGGTCTCCGGCCTGGTCATGGCCTACCAGTTCGGCACCAACTGGAGCCAGTTCTCCGACTTCGCAGGTTCCATCACTGGCCCCCTGCTGACCTACGAGGTGCTGACGGCCTTCTTCCTCGAGGCCGGTTTCCTTGGCGTCATGCTGTTCGGCTGGAACCGTGTCGGCCGCGGCCTGCACTTCTTCGCCACCTGCATGGTGGCGCTCGGCACCTTGGTCTCGACCTTCTGGATCCTGGCGTCCAACAGCTGGATGCAGACCCCCCAGGGCTATGAGATCGTCAATGGCCAGGTGATCCCGGTGGACTGGTTCGCGGTAATCTTCAACCCGTCCTTCCCCTACCGCCTGATGCACATGGCCACTGCTGCGTTCGTTGCCACGGCGTTCTTCGTCGGCGCCTCGGCGGCCTGGCACCTGTTGCGTGGCCGGGATAACCCGGCGGTGCGCAAGATGCTGTCGATGGCGATGTGGATGGCGCTGGTCGTTGCGCCGATCCAGGCGGTGATCGGTGACTTCCACGGCCTCAACACCCTCAAGCACCAGCCGGTGAAGATCGCGGCCATCGAGGGCCATTGGGAAAACAAACCTGGTGAACCGACGCCGCTTATCCTGTTCGGCATCCCGGACATGCAAGCCGAAACCACCCGCTTCAAAGTCGAGATCCCGGCCCTGGGCAGCCTGATTCTTACCCACAGCCTGGACAAGCAAGTCCCGGCAATGAAGGAGTTCCCGCCCGAAGATCGCCCCAACTCGACCATCGTGTTCTGGTCGTTCCGGGTCATGGTCGGCCTGGGCATGCTGATGATCCTGGTTGGCCTGTGGAGCGTGTGGCTGCGCAAGCGCGGCACCCTGTACAGCTCGCGGCCGTTCCTCTACCTGACCCTGTGGATGGGCCCGTCGGGGCTGATCGCCATTCTCGCTGGCTGGTTCACCACCGAGATCGGTCGCCAGCCATGGGTGGTCTACGGGCTGATGCGCACCGCCGACGGTGTGTCCAACCACAGTTATGCCCAGCTCGGTTTCACCCTGGTGATGTTCGTGGTGGTGTACTTCGCCCTGTTCGGCACTGGCATCGGCTACATGATGCGGCTGGTGCGCAAAGGGCCGAAAACCGGCGAAGGCGAGGAGCACACCCCGGGTGGGCCTGGCCAGCAACGTACGCCGGCGCGGCCACTGTCCGCCGCCGATGATGGCCATGAGGCCACCTCCACCCGCCTGAGCGAGGGGAACTGAGATGGGTATCGATCTTCCGCTGATCTGGGCCGTGATCATCATCTTCGGCGTGATGATGTACGTGGTGATGGACGGCTTCGACCTTGGCATCGGCATGCTCTTCCCGTTCGTCCAGGACGAGCGTGACCGTGATGTGATGATGAACACCGTCGCCCCGGTATGGGACGGCAACGAAACCTGGCTGGTGCTGGGGGGCGCGGCACTGTTCGGCGCCTTCCCGTTGGCCTATTCGGTGGTGCTGGAGGCGCTGTACCTGCCGCTGATCCTGATGCTGGTGGGGCTGATCTTCCGCGGCGTGGCCTTCGAGTTCCGCTTCAAGGCGCGGGCCAACAAGCGGCATATCTGGGACAAGGCGTTCATCTGGGGCTCGCTGGTGGCCACCTTCTTCCAGGGCGTGGCCCTGGGCGCCTTCATCGAAGGCTTCAAGGTGGTCGACCGCAAGTTCGTCGGCGGCTACCTGGACTGGCTGACACCGTTCACCCTGTTCTCTGGCCTGGGCCTGATCGTCGCCTACACCCTGCTGGGCTGTACCTGGCTGATCATGAAAACCGAAGGGCCGCTGCAGCAGAAGATGCACGACATGGCGCGGCCTCTGGCGTTGGTGCTGCTGGCGGTGATCGGTATCGTCAGCCTGTGGACACCGATCGCCTATCCGCAGATCGCCGACCGCTGGTTCAGCATGCCTAACCTGGTGTGGTTCATGCCGGTACCGCTGCTGGTGCTGGTGACCTTCTACGGGCTGCTGCGCGCGGTGGCACGCAACGCGCACTACACGCCGTTCCTGCTCACCCTGGTGCTGATCTTCCTTGGCTACAGCGGATTGGGGATCAGCCTGTGGCCCAACATCATTCCGCCGTCGATCAGCATCTGGGATGCCGCCGCACCGCCGCAGAGTCAGGGCTTCATGCTGGTGGGCACGCTGTTCATCCTGCCGTTCATCCTCGGGTACACCTACTGGAGCTACTACGTGTTCCGCGGCAAGGTGACCCACGACGATGGCTATCACTAGGAGCGCGCCATGATGGATGTCGAACAGAAGAAACCGTTGTGGCAACGCCTGGGCTGGCTGGTGCTGATCTGGGCGCTGAGTGTCGCGGCGCTTGGGGTGTTCGCCTACGGGATGCGGATGTTCATGAGTGCGGCGGGTTTGAGCACGCACTGAGCCTGCATCGAAACGTCTTTTTGTAGGAGCGGCCTCGTGCCGCGAAAGGGCCGCAGCGCGGCCCCAGGATTTCAGCGTCAAAGCAGAAATCGCCGGGGCTGCTGCGCAGCCCTTTCCGGCCGGTCCGGCGCCCCGGCAAGGCCGCTCCTACAATGGACGTGCCAGCCCGTTTAGTGGGTCTGGATTACTTGCGGGCCTTGAGCACCACGAACTTCGGCGTCGCCGCCACTTGCTCCACACCTCTGAACAACCGCGCCAGCTTGCTGTGGTAGCCCAGGTGCCGGTTACCGACGATGTACAACGCTCCCCCCACCTCCAGCGCCTCCCGTGCCTGCTGGAACATGCGCCAGGCGAGGAAGTCGCCGACCACCTGCTGCTGGTGGAACGGCGGGTTGCACAGCACCACGTCCAGCGACTGCTTCGCCAGCCCCGCCAGGCCATCCGCCGCCTGAATGGCTACTTCACGGTCGCCCAGCGCGGCCTGCCAGTTGTCACGGGCCGATTGCACCGCCATGTACGACTCGTCCACCAGGGTGTAATGCGCGTCAGGGTTGGCCAAGGCGCTGGCGATGGCCAGTACGCCGTTGCCGCAGCCCAGGTCTGCCACCCGGGCGCGGCCCAGGTCGCGTGGCAGGTGCGGCAGGAAGGCACGGGTGCCGATGTCCAGGCCTTCGCGGCAGAACACGTTGGCGTGGTTGACCAGCTCCAGTGCCGGCGCGTCGAGGCGGTAGCGGCTAGGGTAGGGGGACTGAGCGAGCGGGCGTTCGGCGAGGGTGGCGGTGAGCAGGCGCGCCTTCTTCTGCGCCAGCGAGGCCTGGACCGGGCCGATGTATTTTTCCATCAGGTCACCGGCCGCACGCGGCAGGTGCTTGATCATGGCGCCGGCGATCACCTGGGCGCCGGGGGCCAGGTGGCCCTGCAGGCGGATCAGTTGTTCTTCGAGCAGGGCCAGGGTTTTCGGTACGCGCACCAGCACGCGATCGAACGGCCCTTGCCAGTGCTGGTTGGCGGGTACGAAAGGCACGGCATCGAACGGCTTGCCGTTACCTGCCAGGTTCTTCTCCAGCGCCATGCGCGCCAGGTGCGAGTCGCCGCTGCTGGTGACGTCCAAGGTGCCGGCCAGGCTGGCGGCCAGGGCGCCGAAGCTGTCGTTGAGCACCAGCACCCGGCAGCCTGCGGCCGGTGCTTGTGCCGCCAGGTGCTCCAGCAGGTACTGGTCGGCGGCATCGAAAGCCAGCAGCGGGTCGTTGGCCTGTTCCGGCTGGCGAATCAGGTCGAGGTCGGCGAAGGGGCTGTTGAACAGGGGCATGAAGTACGGCTCGGCGCGAATCTGGCCGTCGCGGTGCGCGACGTGCTTGAGGTGGGCGATTCTACAGGGCTTTGCGCTTCGAGGGGGTTACAGCAGGCCTTGGCGGAACACATTGACGATGGCTGCCACCTTGTTGCTGGTGTTGGTCTTGGCGATCACGCTGCGGATGTGGAAGTTCACGGTGCTGGGGGATAGCGAGAGTATCTTGGCGACATCCTCGGCGATCTTGCCCTCCGATGACCATTTCATCACTTCCAGCTCACGCTTGCTCAGCGGCGCATAGTGCGCCTCGCTGGCCATATGCTGTTCGCTCACTGCGGTATGCAGCAACTGGCACAACCACATGATCTGTGCGCCGTTTTCATAGAGTTCGATGGGGCGGATCTGGCCGTCTGGCCGGGCGACACTCAGCTGGCTCTCGTTGTGCAACTGATCGAACAGCGACTGCGTCCAGCCATGGCGCAGGCCGTGGGCACAGGCCGACTCGCGCAGCTGCGGCAGCTCTTTGAACAGCTCGTCGTTCCACAACAGCGGCAGGGTCGTCTTGCGGCATTCGTAGCAAGCCGGGTCGCTGTTCATGAACTCGTGCTGGTAGGTCTGGTGCCACTCGTCCGGGTAGTTGCTGCGAAAATCCACCTTGGGGGCTTTGCCCGCGAAATGCATGTGGGTCGCCAGACTGACGAATTGCATACCGAGATGCTGAACCAGTTCGACTGCCTGGACGAACAATTTGTCGGGGTCGTGCTCCCCCAGCATCTGCTGAAGCTGTTCGCTGTGCCACTGTGACATGGGTGGAGCTCCCTGAAATCCGATGGATCCAATTACCGGATTGCACGGGGCAAGTGTAGGAAAAGTCCTCATGCTGCGCTGGGTTTTTTTGTTATAGCTGTCACGTTTCTTGCGCAGCTTTTTGTCAGCCAGAAGCGATGCCCTACAATCCGGTGGTGTTTATCCCCGGCACTTTGCGAGACACTTGGCGCATCTGATTTATGGAGCCCGTCATGACCGCCAGCGCCGACAAGTTCACCCGCCAGACCCTGCTCGATGTTCAGCCCCTGACGCCGAACCTGTTCAGCCTGCGGGTCAGCCGTGACCCAGGCTTTCGCTTCCGCTCCGGGCAGTTCGCCCGCCTGGGCGTGACCAAGGCCGATGGCAGCGTGGTATGGCGCGCCTACTCGATGGTCAGCGCACCCCACGACGAGTTCCTCGACTTCTTCTCCATCGTGGTGCCCGGCGGTGAGTTCACCAGCGAGCTCAGCCGGTTGGGCGCGGGCGATACCTTGCTGATCGACCGCCAGGCATTCGGCTACCTGACCCTCGACCGCTTTACCGGTGGCCGCGACCTGTGGCTGTTGGCCACCGGCACCGGTATTGCGCCGTTCATGTCGATCCTGCAGGACTTCGAGGCCTGGGAGCGTTTCGACAACATCAAGCTGGTGTACTCGGTGCGTGAGGCCAAGGAGCTGGCTTACGTGGAGGAGATCGCCGGGCTTGAGCAACGCGACTACCTGGCGGAGTTCGCCGGCAAGTTGCAGTTCATTCCGGTGGTGACCCGCGAGGCGCATCCGGGGGCATTGAATGCGCGGATCACCACGCTGATCGAGAACGGCGAGCTGGAGCGCGCGGCGGGGCTGGAGCTGTCGCCGGAGCATTCGCGGATCATGCTGTGCGGCAACCCGGACATGATCGATGAGACGCGCAAGGTGCTCAAGGCGCGCGACTTGCAATTGAGCCTGAGCAAGCGGCCCGGGCAGGTCGCGGTGGAGAACTACTGGTAATAAGCGGCAAGCTTCAAGCTGCAAGCCGCAAGAAAAAGCCGGACCGCAGATGCTGACAGATCGCGGTCCGGCTTTTTCTTGCGGCTTGCGGCTTGCGGCTTGCAGCTTGTAGCTTACTTCTGGTTCTGCGCCTTGAGCAGGTCGCGGATCTCGGTCAGCAGGGTCTCTTCGGCGCTCGGTACCGGGGGGGCGGTCGGTGCCACGGCCTCTTCGCGCTTGAGGCGGTTGATCGCTTTCACACCCATGAAGATGGCGAAGGCGACGATGATGAAATCGAGGATCGTCTGGATGAACTTGCCGTAGGCCATTACCACGGCCGGCACGTCACCCTCGGCGGCCTTCAGGGTAATGGCCAGGTCACTGAAGTCCACGCCACCGATCAGCAGGCCGATGGGGGGCATGATCACGTCGCCGACGAACGACGAGACGATCTTGCCGAAGGCGGCGCCGATGATGATACCGACGGCCATGTCCACGACATTTCCTTTGACGGCGAAGGCCTTGAACTCACTGAGCATGCCCATGTGCGATTTCCTTGTAACAAATGGTGAGGTAGACGCAGTGTAAGCCACTAAAACGCTTCATGCGTGGCATTCAGGGCTACTGACTGCGGTTGCAGCGAATAGTTTTGTCGCCTTTCAGCGCGTTCGGGACACGTCCGGCTTCGGCTATCATGGCGGTTTTTTCCAGGAGACTGCGCCCATGGCCAAGGCCAAGCGTTTGTATGGCTGTACCGAATGTGGCGCGACCTTCCCCAAATGGGCCGGCCAGTGCGGCGAGTGCGGCGCCTGGAACACCCTGGTCGAGACCATGATCGAAAGCGGCGGCGCGGCGGCCCCCAGCGGTCGGGCCGGCTGGGCCGGGCAGCAGGCGCAGATCAAGACCCTCGCCGAGGTCAGTGTCGAAGAGATCCCGCGCTTCACCACCAGCAGCACCGAGCTTGACCGGGTGCTCGGGGGCGGCCTGGTCGACGGTTCGGTGGTGTTGATCGGCGGCGACCCTGGCATCGGCAAATCGACCATCCTGTTGCAGACCCTGTGCAACATCGCCACGCAGATGCCGGCGCTGTACGTCACCGGCGAAGAATCGCAGCAGCAGGTGGCCATGCGCTCGCGGCGCCTGGGGTTGCCCCAGGACCAGCTCAAGGTCATGACCGAAACCTGCATCGAAGCGATCATCGCCACCGCCCGCCAGGAGAAGCCGCGGGTGATGGTGATCGACTCGATCCAGACCATTTTCACCGAGCAGCTGCAATCGGCCCCGGGCGGCGTGGCCCAGGTACGCGAAAGCGCGGCGCTGCTGGTGCGCTATGCCAAGCAGAGCGGCACGGCGATCTTCCTGGTCGGCCACGTCACCAAGGAGGGTTCGCTGGCCGGCCCGCGCGTGCTGGAGCACATGGTCGACACCGTGCTGTATTTCGAGGGTGAGTCGGACGGCCGCCTGCGCCTGCTGCGGGCGGTGAAAAACCGCTTCGGCGCGGTCAATGAACTGGGCGTGTTCGGCATGACCGATCGCGGCCTCAAGGAAGTCTCCAACCCGTCGGCGATCTTCCTCAATCGCACCCAGGACGAGGTGCCCGGCAGCGTGGTGATGGCCACCTGGGAAGGCACCCGGCCGATGCTGGTGGAGGTGCAGGCACTGGTCGACGACAGCCACCTGGCCAACCCGCGGCGGGTGACCCTGGGCCTGGACCAGAACCGCCTGGCCATGCTGTTGGCGGTACTGCACCGTCACGGCAGCATCCCCACCCACGACCAGGATGTGTTCCTCAACGTGGTCGGCGGGGTCAAGGTGCTGGAGACCGCCTCTGACCTGGCGCTGCTGGCGGCGGTGATGTCGAGCCTGCGCAACCGGCCGTTGGCCCACGGCCTGCTGGTGTTCGGCGAGATCGGCCTGTCTGGCGAGGTGCGCCCGGTGCCCAGCGGCCAGGAGCGCCTCAAGGAGGCCGCCAAGCATGGCTTCAAGCGTGCCATCGTGCCCAAGGGCAATGCGCCGAAAGAGGCGCCGCCGGGCTTGCAGGTGATTGCCGTGACCCGTCTGGAACAGGCCTTGGATGCGTTGTTCGAATAGTCGGCTTCTTGCAAGTGATTCTCAATAGCTAGTAGCATGCGGCCACCTTGCGACCATCGTATGGAGTGCGTGTGGCGGAGTTCGACCTCAAGCGGCTGTTTCTCAAGCACGCGAAAAACCTGCAGGCCATGCTTTCGCGCAAGGTGCGCGACCCGCAGCTGGCCGCCGACCTGGTGCAGGACAGTTTCCTGCGCCTGGCCGAGCAGCAGCATGTCGATCGCATCGACAATGCCCAGGCCTACCTGTACCGCACGGCCCATAACCTGATGGTCGACCATGTGCGCCAGCAGCAGCGGCGCAAGACCGATCTGGTCCCCCACGAAGCGCTGGAAAGCATTATCGAGGACGGCCCCGGGCTCGACGAGCAGGCGGCTCGTATCCAGCACCTGCGCCGCTTGCAGGCGATCCTCGAGGCGTTGCCCGAACGTACCCGGCAGGTGTTTCGCCTCAATCGCCTGGAGGGCATGACCCACGCCGAAGTCGCGCGTCACCTGGGTATTTCCGACAGCTCCGTGCAGAAGCATCTGGCCAAGGCCCTGGCCTATGTGATGCAGTGCCTGCAGGAAGCGGAATGACCAACGGTTTACTGACAAACGCCGCTTCAGACGTCAGCCCAGACATAACCAGATCGCGAGAGAACCGTGTGAGCAGCCAGAACGAGCAAGCCATCCGCGAGCAGGCCGCCGAGTGGGTGGTGCTGCAAGGCGCCGGCCCCCTGAGCAGTGTGCAGCAGCAGGCGCTGGAGCAGTGGTGTGCGAGTGACCCGCGCCATGCCCGGGCCTATGCCTTCGCGCAGGCGACCTGGGGAGACCTGGGGCAGCTGGCGAGCCTTGCACCCGCAGCAGCGCCGCATCGCGCGCCGTTGCCGCGCAGCAAGCGCACGCCTGCCCGGCGCAGGGGGTCGCGTATTCGCCGGGCCGTTGCCTGTAGCGCGCTGGTGCTGCTGGCGGTGCTGGGGGTGGAGCAAGGGCCTGGCCTGCTGCTGGACTGGCGCGCGGACTACGTCACCGCTGCTGGCGAAGTGCGTCGGGTGACCTTGCCCGATGGCAGCCTGGTCGATCTCGACAGCCGCAGCGCTTTGCAGCTGGCCTTCGATGGCCAGCAGCGGCGGGTGCGTCTGCTGGCCGGCGATGCCGTGTTCAGTGCAGCGCCGGTCACGGCCGCCGAGCCACGGCCGTTCGTGGTCGAGTATGCCGGCGCCAGCACGCGGGCCCTGGGTACGCGGTTCGTGGTCGGCATGGCGGGCGAGGGCGGTTGGGTCGGCATGCTCGAACACAGTGTCGAGGTAAAACTGCAAGCCGCGCCGGCACAGGGCGTGACCAGCCAGCTGTTGCAGGAGGGCCAGGCGCTGCGCTACGACCAGGCCCAGGGCGTTCGCCTGTGGCCTGGGCGCGACGTGCAGCGGGCCACCGACTGGCAGCGTGGGGTGCTGGTGTTCGAGCGCCAGCCGCTGGGCGAAGTGGTCGAACGGCTGAACCGCTACCGTGACGGGCGCCTGCTGGTGGTCGACGCGGCCTTGGCGCAACGCCAGGTCAGTGGGGTGTTCCGCCTCGACAACCTGGCCGTGGCAGCCGATGTGCTCAGCGCCGAACTCAAGGCCGAACGCCTGCAATTGCCTGGCTTGACGTTGATCTACTGAACCGCTGAAAAAAACTTTGGTTTCGCGTTACTGAGTTTTCCTGCGTCGCACGTCTGATTGTTGAGATTGATTTTCATTACTAGAAATCGCCAACAGAAGACGAGACGCGCAGTGAGCACGCACCCCGTACAACCTCGCCGGCCCCTGAGCCGCATCGCCCTGGCCAGCAGCCTGGCCATTGGCGCCTTGAGCCTGCCGATGGGGATCGGCCTGGCCCAGGCCGCCACGTCGCCGAACAGCACAAGCCGCAGCCTGGTGCAGTTCGACATTCCCGCCCAGCCGCTCGACAGCGCAGTACTGGCCTATGCCGAACAGTCCGGCGTGCAGGTGTTCTATGACAGCCGCAAGCTTGTCGGCCTGTACAGCGAAGGTCTGCGCGGTGGCTACAGCGTGGAAGAGGGGCTGCGCCTGCTGCTGCGCAACATGCCGGTGCGCTACCACTTCAGCGCCGCTGGGCAGGTGGGGCTGGAGCGGCTCGAAGAATCCGGCGTGGCCCTGGAGCTGGGGGCCACCCAGGTCGAATCCAGCCGTGACGGTGACTGGGTGTACCAGGCGCCACGTTCGGCCAGCGTGATCACCCGTGATCAGATCGACAAACGCCCGCCGCGCCATGCCGCCGACATGCTCGAGCAAACCGCCGGGGTGTACACCGCCGTCAACCAGCGCGATCCGGGCCTGTCGGTGAACATCCGCGGCGTGCAGGACTACGGCCGAGTGAACATGAACATCGACGGCATGCGCCAGAACTTCAGCGTCAACGGCCACCAGCAGCGCAATGGCACGATGTTCATCGACCCGGAGTTCGTCAGCAACGTCGAGATCGAAAAAGGCAGCCAGTCGGGCATGGGCGGCGCGGGCGTGCTCGGCGGCATTGCCAGCTTCAACACCTTGAACGCCGCCGAATTTCTCGGCCCGGGCAAGGAGATGGGCGGCCGGATCCGTGCCGGGCATGGCATCGGCGAGCTGGGCAACGGCACCTATTTCAACGGCAGCGGCGTCTTCGCCTTCGGCAACGAAGTGGGTGACCTGCTGCTGGGCATGAGCGAGCGTCACTTCGGCAACTACCGCGCCGGTACCAACAACAAGGACAACCTGGGCACCGAAATGCGCCTGCGCAAGCTGTTCCCGCGGGCCTGGGACAACTGGATCGAGTCCGAGGTCGGCGACATGGGCACCGTAACCCGCTCGAACCTGATCAAGGTGGGCCTGAACCTGCCCAAAGACCAGCGCCTGCAGCTGAGCTACATGGAAACCGACACCGACAGCAAGGACGCCTGGACCTGGCTGGCCTCCGACCTCAACTCGTTCTACTACCGGCGCACCGCCAGCAGCGACATCAACGCGAAGAACTTCGGGCTCGACTACAGCTACGCGCCAGACAACGATCTGATCGACTTCAAGGCCAAGCTGTATTTCGTCAGCACCCGCCAGGACCGCTGGAACAACAGCAATACCGCCAGCGTCGGCAGCGGCAACTTCTACGCCGACTACAACGATCACTTCCAGACCGACACCTGGGGCCTGCAGGCGCAGAACACCTCGCGCTTCTATTTCGGCCAGAGCAACCTGCTGAGCTTCAACTACGGCGCCGAACTGTTCCTGGATACCTTCAAGCCGAGCAGCGAGCGTATTCCCGCGCCCAATGAAAAGAACAACCCGTTCATCGCCGGGGCCGACCCTGACGGCAAGCGGGCCATGGGCAGCCTGTTCGGCAACCTGTCTTTCGAGCATGACGGCTGGCTGACCCTGGATGCCGGCCTGCGCTATGACCGCTATCGCCTGACCGGCAAGACCGGGCTCACCACCTGGGCCTACCCGGTCGGTGTTACCGGCGTGGACGTGCTGCGCGAGCGAACCGAATTCGCCTATGACGTCGAGCGCGAGGAGGGGCGCTTCTCGCCGACCTTCGGTATCGGCGTCAAGCCGGGGCTGGACTGGTTGCAGCTCTACACCCGCTGGGGCCGTGGCTGGCGCCCGCCCGCAGTGACCGAGGCGTTCATGAGCGGCAAGCCGCACGGCGGCGGCAACGAACTGGTGTACCCCAACCCGTTCCTCAAGGCCGAGCAGTCGCATAACTGGGAAGCCGGTTTCAACATCTTCAAGGAGTCGCTGTTTCGCGACGGCGACCGCCTCGGCGTGAAGGTGGCCTACTTCGATACGCGGATCGAGAACTTCTCGTACCTCGACTACAGCGTCGACCTGCCCGGCACCGACATCACCGGGCTGTCGCTGGGCAACAGTGCCTACACCAACAACCTCGAAGGCACCACCTTCCGCGGCGTGGAGTACTCGCTCGACTACGACAACGGCCGCTTCTACACCCAGCTCAGCTACACCCACATGATCGGCAGCAACGAGTTCTGCTCCAAGCAGCTGTACATGGGCGGCGGTGTGCAGCGCAACGAAGCCGGCATGATCGACACGGTAATCGACTTCGGTGGCTTCCCGATCCCGGTGACCTTGCCGGCCTACAACTTCACCGAGGGCCAGGCGATCAATGACCAGATCAGTTGTGGCGAGATCATGGGCAACGCCGCCTACATGCCGTCCGACCGTGGCGCGTTGACCACCGGCCTGCGCTTCTTCGACAACACCCTCGATGTCGGCGCCCGCCTGCGCTACAGCGCGGGCCGGGGCGAGCACCTCAACAGCCAGGGCTACGGCAACCTGGAGAAGGCCCGCTGGCCGGAATACAAGGTCTACGACCTGTATGCCAGCTACTGGGCGACCCCGCAGCTGAACATCGCCCTGTCGCTGGAGAACGTCACCGACGAGGCCTACTTCGTGGCCATGGGCGACGCCAACAACCTCTCCCTGGCCCGCGGTCGGACCCTCTCCGGCATGCTCGAGTACCGATTCTGATTCACCAGGTTCGCCCACTGTCGGGCAACACGAAGGCGCTGAACGCCTTCGCTCTCAACTGCAACGCAATGAGGAAATGCAATGTCTCTGTCCGTTACCTACTCGGCTTCCTTCGCCAACTTCACCGTTGACCAGTACCTATCGGCCTGGGCCACCGGTTTCAAGACCGCCGACCACAACGCCAGCAACACCGGTGGCTTCAACGAGGGCGGCACCGACGGCAGCCAGTACGCCATTCGCGGCACCAATGGTTCGAACTTTGCCGTGATCGCCGAAAGCGACACCCCGACCGGCCTGCACTACGTCTGGAATGCCTCGCTGCCGGCCAGCGACAACCAGAACCACTACCTGTACGGCGAGCTGGATACCGTGACCCTGGGCAACACCCTGCTGCGTGACGCCAGCGGCAACTACAGCGTGTCGGCGCTGGCCGTGAGCTTCGACGGCCTGGACCTGAACGCCGCGCAAGGTGCCGGCCGTGCAGGCAACGACGTGCACAACGTGATCTACAACCTGATGCAGGGCAAGACCGCCGGCCTGGAAACCGTGCTGGACAACCTGCTGGCCGACTACGGCGTGTCCACCAACAACACCTTCGCTCAGATCAACACCGCCCTGGCGGCTGGCCCGGTCGCGGCCTCGGCCGAAGCCGTCGGCGTGCAGGCGCTGCCTGAAGACCTGGCCCTGGCGGCCTGAGCCCAGGCATGAAAAAGCGAATGGAAGGTAACCCCGCCATTCGCTGATCTGTTGCATTTACCCCGCAGCCCGTGTCTTTGCCGGGCCCAGGCTGCGGTGGTGCGAATTCTGTGGCGTCGACGGGCACAAAGCAATCGCCGGTCGGCGCTCCCTGTGAGGTTTCCAACGAATGCGAACCGCTCCCGCCGCGGCCAACGAAGTGCTGCAGGCGCTCAAGGCCTGCCGTGCCGGCCTCGCCAACGTCGCCCTGTTCACCGCGGTGATCAACCTGCTGATGCTGGCGCCGGCGCTGTACATGCTGCAGGTGTATGACCGGGTCCTGTCGTCGCGCAACGAAATGACGCTGCTGATGCTCAGCCTTCTGGTGCTGGGCCTGTTCGCCTTCATGGGCGTGCTGGAGTGGCTGCGCAGCCAAGTGGTGGTGCGCCTGGGCACTCGCATGGACATGGACCTCAACCCGCGGGTGTTCGACGCCGCCTACGCGGCCAGCCTGGCGGGGCACAAGGGCGCGGCCGGGCAGATGCTCGCCGACCTGACCAGCCTGCGCCAGTTCGCCACCGGCCAGGCGTTGTTCGCCTTCTTCGACGCGCCCTGGTTCCCGGTGTATCTGCTGGTGATCTTCATGTTCAGCCCCTGGCTTGGCCTGATGGCGCTGGTGGGCGCGGTGTTGCTGACCGTGCTGGCCTGGGTCAACGAGCGCCTGACCAAGGCCCCGTTCGCCGAAGCGGGCGAGCTGTCGCAGCAGGCTGGCCTTGAGGCCAGCGCCAACCTGCGCAATGCCGAGGTGATCGAAGCCATGGGCATGCTGGGCGCGGTGCGCCAGCGCTGGGCGCGCCTGCACCATGGTTTTCTTGCCCGGCAGAACCTGGGCAGCGAGCGCACTGCGGCCGTCAGCGCGGTATCCAAGACCGTGCGCCTGGCGTTGCAGTCGCTGGTGTTGGGGCTGGGCGCCTGGCTTGCGATCGAGCAGTTGATCACCCCCGGCATGATGATCGCCGGCTCCATCCTGATGGCCCGGGTGCTGGCGCCGATCGACCAGTTGATCGGTGCCTGGCGCCAATGGAGCGGTGCCCGCCAGGCCTACCTGCGCCTGAGCGAGCTGCTGCGCACGCAACCGCCACGCCCGGCGGGCATGCCCTTGCCGGCGCCGTTGGGCAGGCTCACGGTGGAGCAAGTGGGCGCGCTGCAGCCGGGCAGCAACCGGCCTTGCCTGAGCAACCTGGGTTTCGACCTGGCTGCCGGCGAGTCGCTGGGCATCATCGGCCCGTCGGGCTCGGGCAAGTCGACCCTGTCGCGGCTATTGGTCGGTGCTGCCGCGCCGTCCACCGGCAAGGTGCGCCTGGACGGCGCCGACCTGCGGGTGTGGGAGCGCCAGGCGCTGGGCCGGCATATCGGCTACCTGCCGCAGGATGTACAACTGTTCGCCGGCAGCATTGCCGACAATATCGCCCGCCTGGGCCCGGTGGACGCCCAGCAGGTGGTGGCCGCCGCGCAGATGGCCGGTGTGCACGAGATGATCCTCAAACTGCCGGCTGCCTATGACACGCTGCTGGGCGAGGGCGGCAGCGGGCTGTCCGGCGGCCAGCGCCAGCGCATCGGCCTGGCCCGTGCGCTGTACGGGTTGCCGGCGTTGATCGTGCTCGACGAGCCCAACTCGAACCTCGACGAGGCCGGTGAGCAGGCGTTGCTCGAGGCTGTCGGCAAACTGCGTGAGCACAAGCGCACGCTGATCCTGATCACCCACAAGTCGTCGTTGCTGGCGGGCCTGGACAATCTGCTGATGCTGCAAAACGGCCAGTTGCAAGCCTACGGCCCGACCGCCCGGGTGCTGCAGGACCTGCAGCGCGCCGCCCGCCCGGCGCCGGTTGCCGCCGCGCCCGCCAGCGCCCCCGCCATGCGCACACCCCTTGGCCTGAGCGCCAGCTTCGGCCTGCCAAGAGCCTGACTTCATGACCCTACATGCCGTTACCAACCGCAAGACCGATGTGCCCGCCGATCCCGACAACGTGCTCAGCCTCAGTGAACATCGCCCCGCCCGGATGGGGCGTTGGCTGGTGCTGGCCGGCTTTGGCGGCTTCCTCTTGTGGGCTGCGCTGGCGCCGCTGGACAAAGGCGTGCCGGTGACCGGCAACGTGGTGGTGGCCGGCAGCAAGCAGGCGGTGCAGCACCCCACGGGTGGGGTGATCGAGCAGTTGCTGGTACGCGATGGCGAGCCGGTCAGTGCCGGCCAGGTGTTGCTGCGCATGGACCCGACCCAGGCCCAGGCCCAGGTCGGCTCGCTGCGGGTGCAGTACGTCAACGCCCGCGCCGGTGAGGCGCGGTTGCTGGCCGAGCGTGACGGCCTGCCGAGCCTGGCGTTCCCGCAGGACCTGCAGGCCGAGACCGGCACACCCTGGGTGGCGGCGGCCCTGGAGGGCCAACGCCAGTTGCGGGCCAGTCGTGCCCGCGCATTGGACATGGAACTTGGCGGCATGCGCGAAGGCATCGCCGGCGCCGAAGCCTCGTTGCAGGGCTTGCAGGGCTCGCTGGCCAGCAAGCAGGCCCAGCGCGATGCCCTCGACGAGCAACTGCGTGGCCTGCGCGACCTGGCCAGGGATGGCTATATCGCCCGTAACCGACTGCTCGACAATGAACGCCTGCTGGCCCAGGTCAACGGCTCGATCGCCGAAGACCTGGGCTCGATCGGCCGCACCCGGCGCCAGGTGCTGGAACTCAAGCTGCGCATCGGCCAGCGCCAACAGGAGTTCCAGAACGAAGTGCGCCAGCAGTTGGCCGAGCTGCAAGCCAGTGCCGAGGACCTGGGCAATCGCCTGCGCAGCGCCGAGTTCGAGCTGGCCCACACCCAGGTACGTGCCCCGGTGGCCGGCACGGTGGTGGGGCTGAGCGTCTTCACCAATGGCGGGGTAATCGCCCGGGGCCAGCAGTTGATGGAGATCGTCCCGGCTGGTGCGCCGCTGTTGGTCGATGCCAGGGCTCCGGTGGAGATGGTCGACCGCTTGCGCCCGGGGCTGCCGGTGGAGCTGATGTTCGCCGCCTTCAACCAGAGCACCACGCCCCGGGTGGAGGGGGAGGTGAGCCTGGTATCGGCTGATCGACTGGTCGATGAAAAGACCCAGCATCCCTACTACCAGGTGCGCATCAAGGTCAGTGAACAGGGCCTGCAGCAGTTGGCGGGGCTGGATATCCGCCCGGGCATGCCGGTGGAGGCGTTCGTGCGCACCGGTGAGCGCTCACTGCTCAACTACCTGTTCAAGCCGTTGGCCGACCGGGTGCATGTCGCCCTGGCGGAGGAGTGATGCGGATGCCGCTGTTTGCCCGCTTTGCCCTGCCCATCCTGATCGCTGCCAGCCTGCCGGCGCAGGCGCTCGACCTGGGCGATGCCTATGCCCTGGCCCTGCGCAATGACCCGGCCTGGCAGGGGGCGATCGCCGAGCGCGCCGCGGGCGTTGAGAACCTGGCGATCGGCCGTGCCGGCCTGTTGCCCAAGCTGTCGTACCGCTACAACCGCGCGCGCAACGACTCCGAGGTGACCCAGCGCAGCCAGTTCGGCAATGTCACCAACCAGCGCGACTACCGCAGCTACAGCTCGACGTTGACCTTGGAGCAACCGCTGTTCGACTACGCCGCCTGGAGTGCCTATCGCCAGGGCGTGGCCCAGGCGGCGCTGGCCGACGAGCGCCTGCGCGGGCGCGGCCAGGAGCTGGTGGTGCGCCTGTTCCAGGCCTACAGCGAGGCGTTGTTCGCCAACGAGCAGATCGGCCTTGCCCAGGCCCAGCGACGCACCTATGCCGAGCAGCTGACACTCAATGAACGATTGCTCAAAGGCGGCGAAGGCACCCGTACCGACCTGCTGGAAACCCGCGCCCGCTTCGAACTGGCCCAGGCCCAGGAGATCGAGGCCGGCGACAGCCTCGATGCCGCGCTGCAAGCGCTGCAGGCGATCATCGGCGAGCCTGTGACGGTCGAGGACCTGGCACCGCTGGCGACGCGTTTCACGGTCCAGCCGCTGACACCGGCACGCTTTGAACCCTGGCGCGACCTGGCCGTGGCCCGCAACGCAGAGCTGGCCAGCCAGCGCCATGGCCTGGAGGTGGCCGAGCACAATGTCGAGCGTCAGCGCGCCGGGCACCTGCCGTCACTGAGTGCGTATGCCAGCAGCGGAGTTTCCAGTTCCAGTTCCGAAAGCAGCTACAACCAGCGCTACGACACCGACAGCATCGGCCTGCAACTGAGCATGCCGCTGTTTGCCGGGGGCGGGGTGTCGGCCTCGGTGCGCCAGGCGCAGGCCCAGCGCGATGCCGCGGGCTTCGAGCTGGATGCCCAGTTGCGCGACACGGTCAACCAGTTGCGCCGGCAGTTCAACCTGTGCGCCAGCAGCACGGCGAAGATCCGTGCCTACGACCTGGCGGTGAGCGCTGCGGGCGCGCTGGTGGAGGCCACGCGCAAGAGCGTGGCGGGTGGCGAGCGGGTCAACCTGGATGTGCTGGATGCCGAGCAGCAGTTGTACAGTGCCCGCCGCGACCTGGCGCAGGCGCGCTACGACTACCTGCGGGCTTGGCTGAAACTGCGCTACCTGGCGGGGGTGCTGGATGCCGGGGACCTGAATGCGCTGAACGGTTACTTTGCCGCCCACGGCTAATTGGCAGGGGCCTGTAGGAGCGGGTTTACCGGAGTGCCGGACCACCGCGAACACCGGCGAAGCCGGTGCCCTGCACCGCGTAGCCTGCTTCGCGGGTAAACCCGCTCCCACAGGGATCGCGCTAACCTCGAGGCAAGCATCTTACCTGTGGGAGCTGGCTTGCCAGCGATGAGGCCAGCACTGACAACTTAAGACAGTTGCTCCTACAGAATAGGCGCGTGTTTGCGATATCAGTTCTCTGCCTGACAGCGATCTGCGCCGGCAAACAAAAAGGGGAGCCGACGATGCGCGTCGGCTCCCCTGCGTGATCGCTTCGCTTAGCGATCAGTGCTCGGCAACGGCATTGCGCCTGGGCGCTTCGTTGCCGTGTTCGTCCAGTTCCATGACCGGTACTTCATTGCCTTCGGCGTCGAACAGCTTGCCATCCTTGAAGTAGTCGCCATCGCGCAGGCACGAGATGTCCGAGTACTGGATGGTGCGCTCGTAGGCCGCGGCGAACACCGACTGGTTTTCCGAGTTGCCGGTGGTGAAGTGGTTGAACATCAGGTTGAGCAGGATGGCCATGATCGCCGCCGAGCTGATGCCGGAGTGGAAGATGGTTTCGAACCAGCTCGGGAAGTTGTGGTAGAAGTTCGGCGCGGCGATCGGGATCATGCCGAAGCCCAGCGAGGCGGCGACGATGATCAGGTTGACGTTGTTCTTGTAGTTGACCTTCGACAGGGTGCGGATGCCACTGGCGGCCACGGTACCGAACAGCACGATACCGGCGCCGCCGAGCACCGGGGTCGGGACTGCGGCGATGATGCGGCCCATGATCGGCAGCAGGCCGAGCACCACCAGGATCACGCCGCCGGTGGCGACCACGTAGCGGCTCTTGACCCCGGTCACGGCCACCAGGCCGACGTTCTGGGCGAAGGCGCTCTGGGTGAACGAACCGAAGATCGGCGCCAGGATGCTCGATGCCATGTCGGCGCGCAGGCCGTTGCCCAGGCGTTTGGAGTCGACCTTGGTGTCGATGATTTCACCGACCGCGAGGATGTCGGCCGAGGTTTCGACCAGGGTCACCATGATCACGATGCACATCGACAGGATCGCGGCGATATGGAAGGTCGGCATGCCGAAGTGGAACGGCGTGGGGAAGGCGAAGATCGGGCCTTCGGTGACCTTGCTGAAGTCGGTCATGCCCAGCGCCCAGGCGATCAGGGTGCCGGCCACCATCGCCAGCAGGATCGACAGCCGCGAGATGGTCGCGCTGCCCAGCTTGCTCAGCAGCAGGACGATGGCGAAGGTCAGTGCCGCCAGGCCGATGTTGGCCACGCTGCCGAACTCCGGCGAAGCGCTGTTGCCGCCCATTACCCAGCGCGCCGCGACGGGCATCAGGGTGAGGCCGATGGTGGTGATGACGATACCGGTCACCAGTGGCGGGAAGAACTTGGTGATGCGCGAGAACACCGGGGTGATCAAGAAGCCGATCAGCGAGGCGGCCATGACCGCACCCAGCACCGCTGGCAAGCCGCCACCGTCCTGACTGCCGAGGATCGCCCCCATGGTCGCCACACCGGCAAACGAGACGCCCTGCACCAAGGGCAACTGGCAACCGAAGAACGGCAGGCCGAGGGTCTGCAGCAACGTCGCCAGCCCCCCCGCGAACAACGAAGCCGCAATCAGCAGGCCGATTTCGGCGGGGGCCAGACCGGCCGCCTGGCCGAGGATCAGCGGTACCGCGACGATCCCGCCATACATGGTCAGAACGTGTTGCAGACCGTAGGCCAGGTTGGCGCCAAGCCCGAGGTTTTCATCCTCGGGGCGTTGGGTGGGAGACGTGCTAGGGGACGTAGTCATGGAGCAGGCTCTCAGCATTTATTGTTGTGGCACTACTGTAGCTAGCAAGTGGATTCGATTGCTATCAGAATTGTATACAATATTTTGATCCTGACGCGCACAGCAGTGCCTCCAGAGTGCGCTTTTTATGGATGCAGAATGCGTTCCAACTCGGTAAATGCTGGAGTAGATGGGTGTGTACAAGGTCGAATGCGGCCCAGCACAAAGCTGTCTGGGTAGACAGGAAACACTCTCTGTTCGGTTTGTTAGCAGGCTAAGAGATTTTATTATTCGATCAATTCACGCAGCTCGCGCATCATTTCGGTGCTGTCGGCCACGTTCAATTCCACCAAACGGTGCAAATGGGTCATCGAATCGACGTCTATATAGAGGCAGATGAAGCCCAGGCGCTTCGATTCTTCATGGCGTAACTCGACCTGCATTTGCACGTGGTTGTGTGCGTCGAGGTGGATGATCGCGTCGAAATCCTGCGAGGGGTCGGCATCCCAGGGGGTGGGGCGCTCGATCAGCAGGCCCTTGAGTGAAAGGTCGAGCAGCTTGACCGGCCAGCGCCGCTCGCCCTGGCGAAGTTCGGTGGGGGCGTCGAAGTCGATGCGTTGGAAACGGCGGCGTTCGTCGTGACTGCTCATGGGGAAAGGTCCTCGAGGGTTCAACCTGACTATAGTGGTTAATGTCGCTGTAGCAGGTACCGCAATCTGGCCGCAGAGGCTCTAGACCAAAGCAAGTGTGGCAATGCGCGATGACACGCCCTAGACTCGATGGGCGGTCTTTCCAATCCACCAGCTGGAAGTAAACCATGAACAACAATAATAGCCTGCTACGCCACATTCCGTGGCTGGCGCTGGCAGTCATAGGGGCCTGCGCGCTGGGTGTGGTAGCCCTGCGGCGCGGCGAGGCAATCAACGCCTTGTGGATCGTGGTCGCGGCAGTGGCCATCTACCTGGTTGCCTACCGTTACTACAGCCTGTTCATCGCCACCAAGGTGATGCAACTGGACCCCCGCCGGGCCACGCCCGCGGTACTCAACAACGATGGCCTGGACTACGTCCCGACCAACAAACACATCCTCTTCGGCCACCATTTCGCGGCAATCGCTGGTGCCGGCCCGCTCGTGGGCCCGGTGCTCGCCGCACAGATGGGCTACCTGCCCGGCACGCTGTGGCTGATCGCCGGCGTGGTGCTGGCTGGCGCGGTACAGGACTTCATGGTCCTGTTCCTCTCCACCCGTCGCAACGGCCGCTCGCTGGGCGACATGGTGCGTGAGGAAATGGGCCGCATCCCGGGCACCATCGCCCTGTTCGGCTGCTTCCTGATCATGATCATCATCCTCGCGGTGCTGGCGCTGATCGTGGTCAAGGCCCTGGCCGAGAGCCCGTGGGGCATGTTCACGGTGATGGCGACCATCCCGATCGCGATGTTCATGGGCATCTACATGCGCTATATCCGCCCGGGCCGCATCGGCGAGATCTCGGTCATCGGCGTGGTGCTGTTGCTGCTGTCGATCTGGCTGGGGGGCCAGATCGCCGCGGATCCGGTCTGGGGCCCGGCCTTCACCTTCACCGGCGTGCAGATCACCTGGATGCTGGTCGGTTACGGTTTCGTCGCTGCCGTGCTGCCGGTTTGGCTGGTGTTGGCGCCGCGTGACTACCTTTCCACCTTCCTTAAAATCGGCACCATCGTCGGCCTGGCCATCGGTATCCTGATCATCGCCCCCGAGCTGAAAATGCCGGCGCTGACCCAGTTCACCGACGGCACGGGCCCGGTGTGGAAGGGCACCCTGTTCCCGTTCCTGTTCATCACTATCGCCTGCGGCGCGGTGTCCGGCTTCCACGCGCTGATCTCCTCGGGGACCACGCCCAAGCTGCTGGACAACGAAACCAACGCCCGCTACATCGGCTACGGCGGCATGCTGATGGAGTCGTTCGTCGCCATCATGGCCATGGTTGCCGCTTCGGTGATCGAGCCAGGCGTGTACTTCGCCATGAACAGCCCGGCCGCAGTGGTCGGTGCCGACGTCGTTTCGGTGGCGCAAACGGTCAGCAGCTGGGGCTTCATGATCACCCCCGAGCAGCTTGAAGCCACCGCCCGCGACATCGGCGAGCACACCATCCTGGCCCGTGCCGGTGGTGCGCCAACGCTGGCGGTCGGTATCGCGCAGATCCTGCACCAGGTGCTGCCGGGTGAGAACACCATGGCGTTTTGGTACCACTTCGCGATCCTGTTCGAAGCGCTGTTCATCCTGACTGCCGTGGACGCCGGTACCCGTGCCGGGCGCTTCATGCTGCAGGACCTGCTGGGCAGCTTCGTGCCGGCGCTCAAGCGCACCGAGTCCTGGGGCGCCAACCTGCTGGCCACCGCCGGTTGCGTGGCGATGTGGGGCTACCTGCTGTACCAGGGCGTGATCGATCCGCTGGGTGGCATCAACACCCTGTGGCCGCTGTTCGGTATCTCCAACCAGATGCTGGCCGGTATCGCCCTGATGCTCGGCACCGTGGTGCTGATCAAGATGAAGCGCCAGCGCTACATCTGGGTCACCCTGCTGCCTGCAGTCTGGCTGCTGATCTGCACCACCACGGCGGGCTTCATCAAGCTGTTCGACCCGAACCCGGCCGTCGGCTTCCTGGCCCTGGCCAAGAAGTACAGCACCGCCCTGGACGCAGGCCAGGTGCTGGCCCCGGCCAAGGACATCGGCCAGATGCAGCACGTGATCTTCAACGCCTACACCAACGCCGGCCTGACGGTCCTGTTCCTGCTGGTGGTGTTCAGCATCCTGTTCTTCGCCCTCAAGGTCGGCTATGCCGCCTGGGGCCGCAAGGAGCGCAGCGACAAGGAAACCCCGTTCCAGGCTTTGCCTGACGCTTGAGAGGAATGCCGCGATGTTCAACGACTTGAGTCGACTGGGTAAGTACCTGGGGCAGGCAGCCCGCCTGATGGTCGGCATGCCCGACTACGACAACTACGTCGAGCACATGCAGACCAAGCACCCGGACAAACCGGTGATGAGCTACGAAGCGTTCTTCCGCGAACGCCAGGAAGCGCGCTACGGTGGCAAGTCCGGGCCCAAGTGCTGTTGAACCCGCGACACGTGTGAATCAGTGGGAGCCCGGGCAACCGGGCTCCCACTTTCGTTTTCAGCTCCAGGAGACAACCGCGTGCATACGCCGATTCCCGTTACCGTGCTGACCGGCTTCCTTGGCGCCGGCAAGACCACCCTGCTCAAACACATGCTCAAGGCCGAGCACGGCCTGAAGATCGCCGTGATCGAAAACGAGTTCAGCGAGGCCGGTATCGACAGCCAGCTGCTGGGCGACGAACCGGTGCAGGTCATGACCCTGGCCAACGGCTGCGTGTGCTGCAGCATCCATGGCGACCTGACCCGTGCCCTGTACCTGCTGCTGGAGCGCCTGGATGCCGGCGAAATCGCCTTCGACCGTCTGGTGATCGAGTGCACCGGCCTTGCCGACCCGGCGCCAGTGGCGCAGACCTTCTTCATCGACGAGGAGCTGCGTGAGCGCTATGTCCTCGACGGCATCATCACCTTGGTCGATGCCGTGCATGCCGAACTGCACCTGACCCAGGCCATCGCCCAGGCCCAGGTCGGTTTTGCCGACCGCCTGCTGCTGAGCAAGACCGACCTGGCCGAGCCCGAAGCCGTCGAGACGCTGCGCGAACGCCTGGGGCGCATCAACGGCCGGGCGGCGATCCGCGTGGTGGAGCACGGCCGCATCGACCTGGCCGAGTTGCTCGATGTGCGCGGCTTCAACCTCAACCCGGACCTGGGCATCAGCCTCAAGCCAGCCCTGCGGCCGGTGCTCAAGCCGGCCACACCGGACCGTATCTCGACGCTGGTGCTGCGCACCGAAACGCCGTTGGATATCGATCGTCTCAGCGACTTCATGAACGAGCTGCTGGAGGAACACGGCAAGCAGTTGCTGCGTTACAAGGGCGTGCTGAACATTGCCGGCGAAGACCGCCGACTGGTGTTCCAGGGGGTGCTCAAGCTGTATGGGTTTGATTGGGATGCCGAGTGGAAGGAAGGCGAGGCGCGGGAAAGCGTGATGGTGTTCATTGGTGATGAGCTGCCGGAGGAGAAGATCCGGGCAGGTTTCGAGGCTTTGAGTGATGGGGCGGTCAGAAGTGTCTGACTTGTGAATGCCGCCTTATGGCGGCATTTTTTCCACCTCAAGGTCTTCATGAGAGTGGGTCAAATGAATCTGCACATCGGGTCGAATTTCGATGACTTCCTTTTGGAAGAGGGTTTAGCTGAGGCGGTGATGGAGCCAGCGTTGAAACGGGTGCTCATCTGGCAACTGATGCAAGCCATCAAGCGCGGTCATGCATTAAGACACTACGGGGCAAATGCCGAAGCAGAAACGCCTCGGCCCGCTAGAACTATTAGCGGGATTAGTGTGGGGACTACTAGTTGTGTGACTTAACAGTAGTTTTGCCTATGAGATCGAGTGCCGCAAGACTCTCGCCAAGCACCCACAAAAAAGCCCGGCACATGGCCGGGCTTTTTCACATCAGGCGTCTGCCAATCAGTTGCCGTACACCGGCAGCTTCTTGCAGATGGCCTTGACCTTCTCACGCACGGCGTCGATCACCGCTTCGTTGTTCAGGTCTGCCAGGATGTCGCAGATCCAGCCGGCCAGCTCTTTGCACTCGGCCTCTTTGAAACCACGGGTGGTCACGGCCGGGGTGCCGAAGCGCAGGCCCGAGGTGACGAACGGGGAACGTGGGTCGTTCGGCACCGAGTTCTTGTTGACGGTGATGAAGGCCTTGCCCAGGGCGGCGTCGGCGTCCTTACCGGAGATTTCCTGCTTGATCAGCGACAGCAGGAACAGGTGGTTCTGGGTGCCGCCGGAAACCACGTCGAAACCGCGCTCGATGAACACCGAAGCCATGGCCTGGGCGTTCTTCACCACTTGCTGCTGGTAAGCCTTGAACTCAGGCTGCAGGGCTTCCTTGAAGCAGATGGCCTTGGCGGCGATGACGTGCTCCAGCGGGCCGCCCTGGGCGCCCGGGAAGACGGCGGAGTTCAGCTTCTTCTCGATGTCGGCGTTGGCACGGGCCAGGATCAGGCCGCCACGTGGACCGCGCAGGGTCTTGTGGGTGGTGGTGGTGACCACGTCGGCGAACGGCACCGGGTTCGGGTACACGCCAGCGGCAACCAGGCCGGCGACGTGGGCCATGTCGACGAACAGGTATGCACCGACCTTGTCGGCGATTTCGCGGAAGCGGGCGAAGTCCAGTACCTGCGAGTAAGCCGAGAAGCCGGCAACGATCATCTTCGGCTTGTGCTCGACCGCCAGGCGCTCGACTTCGTCGTAGTCGATCAGGCCGTTGCCGTCGATGCCGTACTGGATGGCGTTGTACAGCTTGCCCGACGAGCTTACCGAAGCACCGTGGGTCAGGTGGCCACCGTGGGCCAGGCTCATGCCCAGGATGGTGTCACCGGCCGACAGCAGCGCCAGGTAGACGGCGGCGTTGGCCTGGGAGCCGGCGTGCGGCTGGACGTTGGCGTAGTCGGCGCCGAACAGCTCTTTGGCGCGGTCGATGGCCAGTTGCTCGACAACGTCGACGTACTCGCAACCACCGTAGTAGCGCTTGCCTGGGTAGCCTTCGGCGTACTTGTTGGTCAGTACCGAACCCTGGGCTTCCATGACGGCGGGGCTAGTGTAGTTTTCCGAAGCGATCAGCTCGATATGCTCTTCCTGGCGCAGGGCTTCTTGCTGCATGGCTTCGAAGAGCTCGGCGTCGTACTTGGCAATGGTCAAATCACGGCTGAACATGGCGGTCCTCAAGGATCGGGCTGGATTGGGGGGGCATTCTAACCGATTGATTCGCGCCTGGCATATGAAGTGGCATCAAGTCGCGGACCAATGGGGCTCATGTTGCAGGCCGCGCCGTGTCTGGGCTGGGTGGATATGAGAGTTGACCCTTGGGTCCGTTTTTAGATGCGCATTTCAGTCGCGACGATATACCTGTGGGAGCGGGTTTACCCGCGAACACCGGCTATGCCGGTGCCATGCGCCGTGTGGCCTGCTTCGCGGGTAAACCCGCTCCCACATGGATCGCACCAGCCTGCAGCAACTCACTGGAACATGAACAACGTCTCGTTGCTGAACTGCGCTTCGAACTGGTTGGCCGGCATCGGCCGGCCGAACAGGTAGCCCTGTACTTCGTCGCACCCATGCTCGCGCAGGAACTCCAGCTGCTCGTGGGTTTCCACGCCCTCGGCGATCACCGCCAGGTTGAGGCTGTGGGCCATGGCGATGATCGCCCGGGCGATCTGCGCGTCCTGCTCGCCCTCGGGCAGGCCGTCGACGAAGGTGCGGTCGATCTTCAGCACGTCGATGGGGAACTGCTTGAGGTAGTTGAGCGACGAGTAGCCGGTGCCGAAGTCATCGACCGCAATGCTCAGGCCAAGGTTCTTCAGGCTGTCGAGGATCTGCATGGCCTCGTGGACTTCACGCATCAGGATACTTTCGGTCAGTTCCAGCTCCAGGCATGCCGGCGGCAGGCCGGTTTCTTCCAGGATGGTGGCGATGCGCGTGCCAAGCTGGCCATCGGAGAACTGCCGGGCAGAGATGTTCACCGACACCTTTGGTACCCGCACCTTGGCCAGGTGCCAGGCCTTGAGTTGGCGGCTGGCTTCGCGCAGCACCCAGTCGCCGACGTCCACCACCAGCCCCAGCTCCTCGATCACCGGGATGAAGTCGCCCGGCGGTACCAGGCCGCGGGTCGGGTGGCGCCAGCGCAGCAGCGCCTCGGCACCGGTCAGGCGTTTTCCGTCGCCGCTGAACTGCGGCTGGTAGTAGAGGATGAACTCGTTCTGCTCCAGGGCGTGGCGCAGGTCGCTCTCCAGCTCCAGGCGCTCCAGGGCGCTGGCGTTCATGTCCGCCTGGTAGAACTGGAAGTTGTTCTTGCCACGCTCTTTGGCGTGGTACATGGCGGTGTCGGCGTTCTTCATCAGCTGGCTCAGCTCGCTGCCGTCCTGAGGGCTGAGGGCGATACCGATGCTGGCGGTGACGAAGAACTCGCGGTTCTCCAGCACGAACGGGGTGACCAGGCTGCCGAGGATGTTCTCGGCGACGTGGATGGCGCGGTTGAGTGCCAGTTCGCGGGTAGCCTTGGGTTGCAGCAGCAGGGTGAATTCATCGCCGCCCATGCGCGCCACGGTGTCGTCGTCGTCGACACAGGCCAGCAAGCGCTCGGCCATGTCCTTGAGCATGCGATCGCCCGCGGCGTGGCCGAGGGAGTCGTTGATCGGCTTGAAACGGTCGAGGTCGAGGAACATCAGCACCACCCAGGCCTTTTGTCGTTCGGCCTGCTGCAGGGCGGTGTACAGGCGGTCCTGGAACAACGTGCGGTTGGGCAGGTGGGTGAGGGCGTCGTAGTAGGCCAGGCGGTGGATGCGCTGTTCGCTGGCCTTGCGCTCGCTGATGTCGGTGAAGAAGCACACGTAGCTGGCCAGGTCGCCTTCGTCGTCGAGTACCGCGGTGATGCCGACCCAGGCCGGGTAGTGCTCGCCGTTGCGGCGCTTGAGGAACACTTCGCCTTCCCAGCTGCCGCGCTGGTTGAGCTGCTTGAGCACGTAGCCCAGGTGGGCGTCCTGCTGGTGTTCGACGGTGAGCATGCCCGGCAGCTGGTCGAGCACTTCGGCGACCGCATAGCCGCTGACTCGGCTGAACGCCTCGTTGGCCTGGACGATGTAGCCGGCCGGGTCGGTGATCAGAATCGCCGAGGTGGAGTGCTCGAATACCGTGGCCGCCATGCGCAGGTCCTTCTCGGCCCGGCGCTGCTGGCTGATGTCGCGGCCCACGCCGAGTACGCCCTCGAAGCGCTCATGCTCGTCCCACACCAGCACCAGGCGCAGCTCGATGGGGATCTTGCGGCCGTCGGCGCGCAGGCAGTCGAACAGGAACAGTTGCGTGGGCAGGGTGGTGCGCAGCTGGGCCAACTGCTGCTGGTCGCCGAGGGCCTTGCTGACCCGTTCCATCAGGCCATAGACGCCAGTGAGCTGTGCCGGGTTGGCGACGATCGATTGCCAGCCGTTGGCGAAGATCCAGTCGGCCTGGTAACCGAGTACCGCCTGCACCGAAGGGCTGACGTAATTGAGCTGCAACAGGTTGTCGGTGGAGAAGATCACGTCGCTGATACTTTCGGCGAGCATGCGGTAGCGCTGCTCGCTGTCGCGCAGCGACGCGCTGGCCTCGATCTGCACGGTGACGTCCTTGCCCACACCGATGATGCGGGTGATCTGGCCGTCGCTGTCGCGGGACAGCACTTGCTCGCGAATTTCATAGCAGCGCCAGCCGCCGTCGCGGTGGCGGAAGCGCAGCTGGCAGTACAGTGACTGTTCACGGTTGCTATCGAGCTGCTGCCGGCGCAGCGTCTGATAGTGCTCGGCGTCCTCGGGGTGCAGCAGCAACTCCCAGAAGCGCTCGCCCATCTGCGCCAGCTCCGCGCGGTCGTAGCCCAGGGTCTGGCCGAGGTGGCGGTTGCTGAAGATCATCCGCTGGCTGTGCACGTCCTGCACATAGAGCTGGTCGGGCACGGTGCGGACCACGTCCGACCAGAAACTCTCGCGTTCGAGCAACGACAGTTCCACCTGCTTGCGGCTGGTGATGTCGCTGATGCTCAGGATCACCGCCTGGTAGTCACGGCGTTGCTGCGGCAGGCGCACCATCAGCCACAGGTGCAGTTCGCCGCCCAGCGGGGCCGGCAGGCGCACTTCCAGTTCGAGCTGGCTGCGTTCTTCGATCAGCGCGTCGATCAGCTGCATGCCGACGCTGTCGCGGCCGTCGCCGCTGCCATCGATCAGGCGTTGCCAGGCGCCTTCATTGCTATCGACGTTGAGCAGTTGGCGGGCGACCTGGTTGATTTCCGTGATCTTCAGTTCGGCCAGCAGCGAGCGGCGCAGGTTCGGCTCCAGGGCCAGGCTCTGCTTGAGCGCGGCGCGGTTGCGCAAGTGGTAGCGATCGAGCTGGCCGGGCAGGCTGGAAAGGTCGAGCACGCACAGGGCCACGCCGGTGCCCTCGAAGATCTCCTGGTAACGCCGCCGGTCCTCCTGCAAGGCGCGCTGGCGGCGGCGCATGTTGATCAGCGCCAGGACCGGCAGCAGGGCGCAGAACAGCACCAGCACGCATTTGCCGATCAGCGCCGGAAGCAACTTGCCACGGGCCAGGCCTGCGTCGAACAGGCCGCGCAGCTGCCAGCTGCTGTTGTCGATGTAGGCCAGCATCACGCTCTGCAGTGGCTCGCCGCTGGTGGTTGTCGGGCCGTGGCGCTCTATCACCTCGCCGTTGCGGCTGTTTTCCAGCAACCACAATGGGTGGCCGGGGCCATCCAGGTGTTGGGCCAGCTCCTTGTAGTAGTCGGGGCTCAGGCGCAGCAGCCAGTAGCCGCGGTCCTGCTCGGCGGGCTGGCGCAGCAGCAGGTAGACCCGTGTGTTGTCTGGGCTGCTGGTATAGAAGAAGGCGCGCCCCTGGTTGAGTTGCAGGAGCTCGTCAATCAGTGGGCGATCGTCGCTGTCGGTCAGGGTGTCGACCAGGGTCTGGCCATTGCTGTCCAGCCAGGCCAGATGCTGCAGGGCAGGCAGGCGCGCCTGCAAGGTGTCGAGCAGGGTCGGCAGGGCGGCGGGCGCCGGGGTTTTGACGTAGGGCTGGACCAGGTTCAGCGCTTGCTGTGCCTTGAGCGCCATGTTCAGGCTCAGGTGGTCGGCCAGTTCCGCGCTGGTCGTCAGGCTTTGCTGGCGAAGGTCGGCCTGGGTATGGCGGAACTGGGTGAACAGTTGCCACAGCAGCAGGCCCAGCAACACCAGCGCCAGCAGGGCCAGCGCCCCTTTCAGCGAGCCGCGCAGGTGGGTGCCGGTCTTGGCAGCAGCGGGGCGCAGGGGTGACGGATGCGTGAGATTGGTCAAGCGTTGGTCCTGCGATTGGGCTGACGGCAGGGAGGGCGCATGCACGGCGCATGCCGTGGCCAGGCAAGCCGTCGGGCGCACTATAAGCCGCTAATGTGAAGCCGCCTAGCATGCCTTCAAACATGGCAAAGTGCCAGTGGGTGTGACCGCAGCCGGTCATGCCGGTTCGGCAAGCCCCTGCATCCTGTGCGAGAATGCCGGCCGCTACATAGTCAACGCATCGGAGAAGTAAGGTTTTGGTTACCCACTATTCCACCAATGGTCTTGATTCTGCCTGTGGGCGCAGCAGTCAGACCCTGGTCAGCACTGCCGCGGCCGAGGACGTATCCTGCAAGACCTGCCAGCGCTCGCTGGCCAAGCCGGACGCGGCTGCTGCCAGCCTGAACAAGACGCCGTCGCTGGCCGAGCTGCGCAAGTCGGCCAAGGCGGCCAAGGCCGCCGCTGAGCCTGTTGCCGAAGTTGCCGTGCAGCCGCTCGCCAAGCCTGCCGCCGCACCCGCCAAGGCAGTGAGCAAGCCGGCCACCCAGCAAGCCGACAAGCCTGCCCGCAGCGGCGGCTTCAGTGTCAAGTCGGCCTGGGCCGCACGCCTGGCCGAGCAGTCGGACCGTTGCCGTCTGCCGCGTGGCAAGGCCAGGCAGTCGCACGTCTGAGTCCTGCCAGACGCCACTGGCCTCATCGCGGGCAAGCCCGCTCCCACAGGTATGTCCAAGCCCCTCGGGGCGCTGCGAACCCTGTGGCGGCGGGCTTGCCCGCGATGAGGTTCTGACAGGCCATCGCTGTCACTCCAGCCCCAAGGGCTTGGCCAACGCGCGACCACTCTGTGCAATGCCGCAGCTTGGCGTAGAATGGCCCACTTTGTTCAATGACACCCCGTAAACACATCCCCCGGGCAACCGCCTCGGGCGTACGTCGATGTCTTTACCTATCTGATAGAGGGCTTGGTTTTGGCTCAATACGTCTACACCATGCATCGGCTGAGCAAGGTCGTGCCGCCGAAGCGGGAAATTCTCAAGAATATTTCCCTGTCGTTCTTCCCGGGCGCCAAGATCGGCGTACTCGGCCTGAACGGCGCGGGTAAATCGACGCTGCTGCGCATCATGGCGGGCGTCGACAAGGAATTCGACGGCGAAGCCCGTCCGATGCCCGACATCAACGTCGGCTACCTGCCCCAGGAGCCGCAGCTGGACCCAACCAAGACCGTGCGTGAAGTGGTCGAGGAAGCGGTCAGCGTGATCAAGGACGCCCAGGCCCGCCTGGACGAGGTCTACGCCGCCTACGCCGACCCGGATGCCGATTTCGACAAGCTGGCCGCCGAACAGGCCAAGCTCGAAGCCATCCTGCAGGCCGCCGACGGCCACAACCTGGAGCGCCAGCTGGACGTCGCCGCCGACGCCCTGCGCCTGCCGGCCTGGGAAGCGAAGATCGAACACCTTTCCGGTGGTGAAAAGCGCCGCGTGGCCCTGTGCCGCCTGCTGCTGTCGGCCCCAGACATGCTGCTGCTGGACGAACCGACCAACCACCTGGACGCCGACTCGGTGGCCTGGCTGGAGCGCTTCCTGCACGACTTCCCCGGCACCGTGGTGGCGATCACCCACGACCGTTACTTCCTCGACAACGTCGCCGGCTGGATCCTCGAACTGGACCGCGGCGCCGGTATCCCGTACGAAGGCAACTACTCGGGCTGGCTGGAGGCCAAGTCGGACCGTCTGGCGCAGGAATCCAAGCAGCAGAGCGCCCACGAAAAAGCCATGAAAGAGGAACTGGAGTGGGTGCGCAAAGGCGCCAAGGCCCGCCAGTCCAAATCCAAGGCTCGTCTGCAGCGCTTCGAAGAGATGCAGTCGCAGGAGTTCCAGAAGCGTTCCGAAACCAACGAGATCTACATTCCGGCCGGCCCGCGCCTGGGCGACAAGGTCATCGAGTTCAAGAACGTCACCAAGGGCTACGGCGACCGCGTGCTGATCGACAACCTGTCGTTCGCCATGCCTAAAGGCGCCATCGTCGGCGTGATCGGTGGTAACGGTGCCGGTAAATCGACCCTGTTCCGCATGCTGATGGGCAAAGAGCAACCGGACTCGGGCAGCATCGAGATCGGCGAAACCGTGCAACTGGCCTGCGTCGACCAGAGCCGTGAGGACCTGGACGGTGGCAAGACCGTGTTCCAGCAGGTCTCCGATGGCTCCGACATGATCAAGATCGGCAACTACGAGATCCCGTCGCGCACCTACGTCGGCCGCTTCAACTTCAAGGGCGGCGACCAGCAGAAGTTCGTCAAGGACCTGTCCGGTGGTGAGCGTGGCCGTCTGCACCTTGCCCTGACCCTGAAGGAGGGCGGCAACGTCCTGCTGCTCGACGAACCGTCCAACGACCTCGACGTTGAAACCTTGCGTTCGCTGGAGGAAGCCCTGCTGGACTTCCCGGGCGCCGCCATCGTGATCTCTCACGACCGTTGGTTCCTGGACCGTGTGGCCACCCACATCCTGGCGTATGAAGACGACTCGAGCGTGGTGTTCTTCGAAGGCAACTACACCGAGTACGAAGCCGATCGCAAGAAGCGCCTGGGCGATGCCGCTGCCCAGCCGCACCGTGTGCGTCACAAGAAGCTGGCCCAGTAAGCCGGTTTTCGTTGCACAAGAATGGGGCCCTCAGGGGCCCCATTTTTGTGCCTGTCATAAAATGTTTTGGCGGGTCTCGTGGGAGCGGGCTTGCCCCGCGATAGCAGGCATCTGGCTGATCGCGGGGCAAGCCCGACCCCACAAAATCGCTCAAAAACTTGTATACAGTTATAGAAAACGCACCAAATAATTTCATAAAAACGACATTTCGCCCTGTTCCAGTGCGATTGGTTCTTGGTACATTCCCGAAAAAACCAATAAACAATCCCTCTTGGTGAGATGTCTACCATGACTGAATCTGTCGACGCCTTCCTGGCCCGTCTGCAACAGCGCGACCCCGCTCAACCCGAGTTCCACCAGGCGGTGGAAGAGGTGCTGCGCAGCCTGTGGCCCTTCCTCGAAGCCAACCCTCACTACCTCAAGGCCGGCATCCTCGAACGCATGGTCGAGCCCGAGCGCGCCGTGCTGTTCCGCGTGTCGTGGGTGGATGACCAGGGCAAGGTACAGGTCAACCGCGGCTACCGCATCCAGATGAGCAGCGCCATCGGCCCGTACAAAGGCGGCCTGCGTTTCCACCCGTCGGTGAACCTGGGCGTGCTCAAGTTCCTGGCCTTCGAGCAGGTGTTCAAGAACTCGCTGACCTCGCTGCCGATGGGCGGTGGCAAGGGTGGCTCGGACTTCGATCCGAAGGGCAAGAGCGGCGCTGAAGTGATGCGCTTCTGCCAGGCGTTCATGAGCGAGCTGTACCGCCACATCGGCGCCGACCTCGACGTGCCGGCCGGTGACATCGGCGTGGGTGCCCGCGAGATCGGCTTCATGTTTGGTCAGTACAAGCGCCTGGCCAACCAGTTCACCTCGGTGCTGACCGGCAAGGGCATGACCTATGGCGGCAGCCTGATCCGCCCCGAGGCCACCGGCTTCGGCTGCGTGTACTTCGCCGAAGAGATGCTCAAGCGCCAGGACAAGCGTATCGATGGCCGTCGCGTGGCGATCTCGGGTTCGGGCAACGTTGCCCAGTATGCCGCACGCAAGGTGATGGACCTGGGTGGCAAGGTGATCTCGCTGTCCGACTCCGAAGGCACGCTGTTCTGCGAAGCCGGTTTGAGCGATGCCCAATGGGATGCGCTGATGGAGCTGAAGAACGTCAAGCGTGGCCGCCTCAGCGAGCTGGCCACGCAATACGGCCTGGAGTTCCGCAAGGGCCAGACGCCATGGGCCTTGCCGTGCGACATCGCCTTGCCATGCGCCACCCAGAACGAACTGAACGCCGAAGACGCCCGTACCCTGCTGCGCAATGGCTGCATCTGCGTGGCCGAAGGCGCCAACATGCCGACCACCCTCGACGCTGTGGATATCTTCATCGAGGCCGGCATTCTCTATGCGCCGGGCAAGGCGTCCAATGCCGGTGGCGTTGCCGTGTCGGGCCTGGAGATGTCGCAGAACGCCATGCGTCTGCTGTGGACTGCGGGCGAGGTGGACAGCAAGCTGCACAACATCATGCAGTCGATCCACCATGCGTGCGTGCACTATGGCCAGGAAGACGATGGCAGCATCAACTACGTCAAGGGCGCCAACATTGCCGGCTTCGTGAAAGTCGCCGATGCCATGCTGGCGCAGGGCGTGGTCTGATCTGAGGCACGTGGGAGCGGGCTTGCCCCGCGATGCTGTTGGATCAGGCTACGAAGTTTGCCTGGCTGGCGCTATCGCGGGGCAAGTCGGGTCGCCGCACCGCCGCTCCCACAAGGCTCGTCGTCAATTTCTAATACCTCGATCACCTGATTCCCCGCCGGCCGCTGCCACAGAACTTCATCCCCAGGCCCGGCCCCCAGCAGCGCCCGCCCCAGTGGCGACCCCCAGTTGATCAATCCCTGCGTCGCATCGGCTTGATCCTCCCCCACCAATTGCACTCGATGCTCCTGGCCGTCTTCATCGACAAACCGCACCTGGCTGCCAATCTGTACCTTCTCGCAGGACCTGGCGGCGGGCACTACCTGCGCGCTCTGCACGCGGGCAGTGAAGTAACGCAGGTCACGTTCGGTATCGGCCAACTGCTGTTTGTCAGCGCGCTCACCCTGGGCCTGCAGCTCAGCCCGCCGGGCATTGAGCACGGCCACCCGCTGCTGCAGCAGGGCCAGGCCCGTGGCAGTGACATAGTTGGGCTGGTCGCTGACCCTGCGCTCCACCGGCTGGTCGGCCTGGGCGGCGGCCTGGTCCTCGTTGACGAATGCTCGGCTCATGCGTGGCCTCCTTGTGCTGGAGACCATGGTGGCAGGTTGTGGGTTGCAGCGGTTGTCCGTTTGCGACGTCAGTTGCGGCGATAGGCACGGGCGGCGCCCTGGTCCTTCTCGCGCTGCCAGTCGCGGTCGCGTTCGTCCCAGTAGCGGTCATGGTACTGGCGCTGTTCTTCGCTGTTCTGCATGGCCTGGCATTGGCGAAAGCCGTCGTCCCAGCCGCTTTCGTACTGGCGGTTGTGCAGATAGCGCACAACGTCCTTGCGAAAGTCGCCGGCCATCGGCCCGGCGGCCTGGCGGCCGCTGCTGCAGCCGTCCTGGAAGCCGTCGGCGTAGGCGGGGGGATAACCTTGATTGACCATCTGTTCGTGAGTGGTCTCGCAGCCTGCCAACAGCAACAGGACACACAGGCCCAGCCAGTACCGCGACATATCCACAAGACCCTTGGAGTGATGGTGGGGAGTCTAGGGGCTGGTTTGTCGGGCCAATGTCAAAACAGCGTCAAAGAGTCGGTTGGTTTTCATCGAGGAGCGTACTACCTGCTTCGCCGGTGCGATTTACCCGCGAACACGGGCATAGCCCGTGCCAGGCACCGAGGTGCCATCTTCGCGGGTAAACCCG
>NZ_JAVYJF010000005.1:214526-255237 GCF_032621715.1 Pseudomonas sp. zfem004
ACCNTGTGGGAGCGGGTTTACCCGCGAAGAAGCCCGCACGGATCAATACTGATACCACTTCAACTCCAGCATCACTTCGTTCTGCGCCGTGGCCAGATGACTGAACTGGCGCGAGGCGCTCAGCCGCACACCGAGGTTCTGGCTGATCTCCCACTGCTGATTCAGGCTCACGCTGCGCCGAACCTCGCCATTGGTGAAGTAGTCACCCTTGGCCTCCAGCGTCAGGTTGCCCAGCCCATTGCGCCACAACAGCCCGCCATTGAATCCGGCCGCCGGTGAGACGAACTCGGCGAAGTCGTTGTGATGCTCCACCCGCAGCGTGCCCAGGGCGAAGCCCAGCAGGTCGTCGGTCAATTGCCAGGTGCCACCGGCACCGCCATTCACATGGCTGACCAGCACTTCGTCATCGTGCTTGCCCGGCACCCGTTCCAGCCCGCCCGCCACCTGCCACGACCAGGGCTTGAGCAGCTCATTGCGCGGTGTCAGCGAACGGATGGTGGCCAGGTCCAGGCGCTGCACCTGCCAGTCGTTGCCTTCGTACTGGCGCAACTTGAGCTGGAGGATCTCGATCTGTGCGCCGAGGGGGAAGCTGTACAGGTTGTCGTTGAGGTCGTGATAGGCCATGCGCAGGCCGTACTCGGCGTAGGCGCGGTCTTCACGGGTGCCGACGCCCAACTGCCAGGTGCGTGACTGGTGGCCATCCTCCGGCAGGCCGGGGCGTTCGATCTCCAGCGGCGGCGGTGGGTTACGGTTGATCGCGCGGAGCAGCTCGAAGCTGCGTGTGGCCTGGGCTGGATCGCGCTCCTGGCCGTTGGCCCGGTAGCGCTCCAGGCGGTAGGCGGCGTCCTGCACCAGGGCCTGGCGGTCGCGGGGCAGGGCGGTGAATTCGGGGCTTTGCAGTTGCCCGGTGTCGGCGCTCAGGGCCAGTACCTGTTGTTTCTCTGCCGAGTCCAGCGGCTCGGCCCGGGCCAGTAGCTCGCGTTCGCGCGACGGGCGATAGCGCACATCGGTGACCAGCCCGGACTGCTTGACCGCCTTGACCGTGTCGGTGGGGATGGCGGTCAGCGGGAACTGCGAGGTGAGGTCCAGGCTCGGGCGCGCCACCTGCAGCAGTTCGAGCAGGCGGTAGGAGCAGTTTTCGTCGAAGAAGAAATAGTCGAACTTGATCTGCTTGAGCTCCCACACATGCTCGACCATCCGTCCGGTTTCTTCCGGCGTAAGGTCCAGCTGGTACTCCCACAGGTCGCGGTTTTCCAGGCTGCGGTACTCGGACAGTTTTTCCTGGTAGGGCATGATCGCGAACAGCCCGGGGTAGCCGCCCATCAGGCCTTTCCAGGCGTAGAGGATGCTGTTGTCGCTGCCTTCGATATAGGCACCGAAGTTGATCGCGTAGCTGAGCAGCGTGGTGTCGTCGCGGCGGGTATTGGACTGGTCGATGCGCAACAAGGTGTGGCCGAACATCGACGACGGGCTGTTGAGGTAGGCCGCCGGGAAGATCAACGTCGCGCTGTGCGGGTCGATCGACTGGTACCAGGTGGCGAACTCCTGGCAATCAGGCTTGGGCAGGTCGGTCAGGCCCAGTTGTTCGCGCAACCAGCGGGTGCGGGCCGGGAATACGCACTGCGGGTGCTTGTCGCCGAGGCTGGCCGGGGCATACAGCGCTTCGACCGTGGCCTTGAGCTCCTGGTCTGGGTGGTGCGCGCCGTCTTCTGCGAGAAAGAACCGCCTGTCGTCGACATAGCTGCGCCAGCCGCCGAGCTTGGCAGTTTCATAGTGGCCCAGGGCGATCCAGTAGGGCGTGGCGGCCAGCTGTCGCAGGCGGGCCGGGTCGTGCTGTGGTGCGGCGTGCAAGGGGGCGCTGACGATCAGCGCCAGGGTAGCGAGGCGTTTGAGCATGTCGGGCAACTACGTCTGAATGATGCCGAAGGTGGATCGCCAAGCCCGCCCCGCTGCCGGGGCGGGAGGCGTGGGGCTCATGCCTCGGTGGCGTATTTGGCCAGTTGCGGGTCGCTCTTGAGCACCGCCAGGGTGTTGCTGTGGACAGTTTCGGCAGTGACGTCGGCGCTGCTGAAGATCTGCTGGAAATGCTCGTGGGTGACGGCGGCGAAATGCGCGCGGTCTTCAGGCGCCACGCCGAGGACCACGGCGTAGGTGGTCAGGGCTTCGCCCTGGCCCTTGGCCATGTCTTCGGACAGTTCGTTCATCATGCCGTTCATGGCGAACCACGACTTGCCGCCATAGGTGAGGGAGGCCTTGGTCGAGCAACCGTTGGTGCCCGAGGTCATGCCGAAGGTTGCGTTGCCGGACGTGCCGTTGGTGGTGGAGGCCAGGAAGTGTGCCGGGGTGCCGCGCTGGCCCTCGAACAGCATGTTGCCCCAACCGCAGTTGGGACCTCCCGGCGCTTCGGCCATGGCGTTGATAGAGACAGCGGCGAACAGAGTACCCAGAAGAATCCGTTTCATAGCGTTGTTCTCATTCTCAAGTGACGTACCAATGGTCAGGGTTCTGGCAACGCGGTTGCCAGCACAGGAAGACTTGCCACCCCCCCGCGCAGCTAGGAGTTTAGGCACGATCCAAAGATTGCGTTGTTTATTGCGAAAAATGTCTTGCGTGATCGCCATTGTTGAGCTGCGACATAAAGTCCCGCAGAGCCTTGCAAGCGGCGCGCTGGCGGCGCCAGAATGCTTTCCATCCGCCCCGCCGAAGTAAGGAAACCCAATGCCCGATCCTGTCGCCTCGCGCCTGCGTCTCGCGCCCGAAGCCCTGACCCGGCGTTTCTCCGCTGAACAGTTTGCTTTCTCCAATACCGACGATCTGGAGCCATTTCGTGGTGTGCTGGGCCAGGAGCGTGCCGTCGAGGCCCTGCAGTTCGGCGTGGCAATGCCGCGCCCCGGTTACAACGTGTATGTGATGGGCGAGCCCGGCACCGGCCGTTTCTCGTTCGTGAAGCGCTACCTGAAGGCCGAAGGCAAGCGCCAGGCCACGCCGTCCGACTGGCTCTACGTCAACAATTTCGAGGACTCTCGCGAGCCGCGTGCGCTGGAGCTGCCCGCCGGCAGTGCTCATGCCTTCATCAGTGACATGAATGGCCTGATCGACAACCTGGTGGCGACCTTCCCGGCGGTGTTCGAGCATCCCTCCTACCAGCAGAAGAAAAGCGCCATCGACCGCGCCTTCAACCAGCGCTACGACCGTGCGCTGGACGTGATCGAACGCGCCTCGCTGGAAAAGGACGTGGCCCTGTACCGCGACAGCAGCAACGTCGCCTTCACCCCCATGGCCGACGGCAAGGCACTGGACGAGGCCGAGTTCGCCCAGCTGCCGGAAGAGTTGCGCGAGCGTTTCCATGAAGACATCGCCCTGCTCGAAGAGCGCCTGAACGAAGAGCTGGCCAGCCTGCCGCAGTGGAAGCGCGAGTCGAACAACCAGCTGCGCCAGCTCAACGAAGAAACCATCACCCTGGCACTGCAGCCGCTGCTGGCGCCGCTGTCGGAGAAGTACGCCGAAAACGCGGCTGTCTGCGCCTACTTGCAATCCATGCAGTTGAACCTGCTGCGCACCGTGGTCGAGCAACTGGTCGATGACAGCAAGACCGACGCCGTGGCGCGCAAGATGCTCGAAGAGCAATACGCGCCCAACCTGGTGGTGGGCCATTGCGGCAACGGCGGCGCACCGGTGGTGTTCGAGCCGCACCCGACCTACGACAACCTGTTCGGCCGCATCGAATACAGCACCGACCAGGGCGCCCTGTACACCTCCTACCGCCAGCTGCGGGCGGGGGCACTGCACCGCGCCAATGGCGGTTTCCTGATTCTTGAAGCCGACAAGATGCTCGGTGAGCCCTTCGTCTGGGATGCACTCAAGCGCGCCCTGCAGTCGCGCAAGTTGAAGATGGAGTCGCCGCTGGGCGAGCTGGGGCGTGTGGCCACGGTCAGCCTGACGCCGCAGATGATCCCGCTGGGGGTCAAGCTGGTGATCATCGGTTCGCGCCAGCTGTACTACGCGCTGCAGGACCACGATTCGGACTTCCAGGAGATGTTCCGGGTGCTGGTCGACTTCGACGAAGACCTGCCCATGGTCGACGAGAGCCTGGAGCAGTTCGCTCAGCTGTTGCGCACCCGCACCAATGAAGAAGGCATGGCGCCACTGACCAGCGACGCCGTGGCGCGTCTGGCCACCTACAGCGCGCGCCTGGCAGAAAACCAGTCGCGGCTGTCGGCACGTATCGGCGACCTGTTCCAGCTGGTCAGCGAGGCCGACTTCGTCCGCCAGCTGGCCAATGAAAGCATGACCGACGCCGGCCACATCGAACGTGCGCTCAAGGCCAAGGCCACGCGTACCGGGCGGGTGTCGCAGCGGGTGCTCGACGACATGCTCGCCGGGATCATCCTGATCGACACCGAAGGCGCGGCGATCGGCAAGTGCAACGGCCTGACCGTGCTGGAGGTGGGTGATTCGGCGTTCGGCATGCCGGCGCGTATTTCGGCCACCGTGTACCCGGGTGGCAGCGGCATCGTCGACATCGAGCGCGAGGTCAACCTGGGCCAGCCGATCCACTCCAAGGGGGTGATGATCCTCACTGGTTACCTGGGCAGCCGCTATGCCCAGGAGTTCCCCCTGGCGATTTCGGCGAGCATCGCCCTGGAGCAGTCCTACGGTTATGTCGACGGTGACAGCGCCTCGCTGGGCGAGGCCTGCACACTGATTTCGGCACTGTCGCGCACGCCGCTCAAGCAGTGCTTCGCCATCACCGGTTCCATCAACCAGTTTGGCGAAGTGCAGGCGGTGGGTGGGGTCAACGAGAAGATCGAAGGCTTCTTCCGCCTTTGCGAAGCGCGCGGCCTGACCGGCGAACAGGGTGTGATCATTCCCAAGGCCAACGTCGCCACGCTGATGCTCGACGAGCGTGTATTGCAGGCGGTCGAGGCCGGGCAATTCCACGTCTACGCCGTCAGTCAGGCCGACGAAGCGCTGAGCTTGCTGGTGGGTGAGGAGGCCGGTGCGCTGGATGACAAGGGTGAATTCGCCGAAGGCAGCGTCAATGCCCGGGTGGTCGAGCGCCTACGGGTGATTTCCGAAATGATCAGCGAGGAAGAGATCAAGGAAGCCGAGAAGGAGCGGCTCGAGGAAGTCGTCGCCCAGGCAAATCCGGCCTGAGTCAATAATCCGGCGCTGGCGGCGAAGTGCTACCGTTCAGCGCCGGTTTTCTAACTTTTCCGTAGGTCGGCTACAGTGGAACTTAAGGACGTCTACAGGGTTCAGGATGGAAACAGCCCGTTGCTTTCGGGCTGAACAGGGCTCCACAGAGGGGACGCCGCCATGCGCAACCTCAGCCTTACCCGCCAGTGCCTGGGCCTGGTGACTCGCATCGAATGCAGTATTCGCCCACTGGCCGGTGACAACGGCATGTGGACCTTGCTGTTCGCCGCCGGCATGGCTGGCGAACAACCCTCGGCGATCAAGGCCCAGGGGCCGTTCCATGGCCCTATGGTGGCCGAGTCGGTGATGAATGCCATCGTCGACAGCCTTACCCTTCATGGTTACCAGGTCGCTGAAGACCCGCAGATCTGGTGCCTGCACCTGCAGGCGCAGCTGCGCAAGATCAACGGCGAGCGGTGCCGCAATCTCGGGGATTATCAGTTCCATCCGGAAACTTGAGTTACTGCGTGGGAGCGGCGGTGCGCCGATGCGACTTGCCCCGCGATAGCCCTGACAGGCCAGTTCGATAGGACTGCGGACCCATTCGCGGGGCAAGCCCGCTCCCACAGTCCCGCGTCGGCTCTTAACGCCTGCGGCAAGCCGCCGCAGGCTTTTGCTGTCACGGGTGGCTGGCTATACTCGCGCACGCTTTTCCAGTCACCTTATGAGTCCCCACTGTCCATGGAACGTATCCTCGAAAACGCGATGTATGCCTCGCGCTGGCTGCTCGCACCGATCTACTTCGGCCTCTCGCTGGGCCTGCTGGCACTGGCCCTGAAGTTCTTCCAGGAAATCATCCATGTCCTGCCCAACGTCTTTTCCCTCGCCGAGGCCGACCTGATCCTGGTGATCCTGTCGCTGATCGACATGTCGCTGGTTGGCGGCCTGTTGGTGATGGTGATGATCTCTGGCTACGAGAACTTCGTCTCGCAACTGGACATCGACGAGAGCAAGGAGAAACTCAACTGGCTCGGCAAGATGGACTCTTCGTCGTTGAAGATGAAAGTGGCCGCGTCCATCGTCGCCATCTCTTCGATCCACCTGCTGCGGGTGTTCATGGATGCGCAGAACATCTCCACCGAATACCTGATGTGGTACGTGATCATCCACATGACCTTTGTCGTCTCGGCGTTCGTCATGGGCTACCTGGATCGCTTGACCAAACACTGATGCCTGTTCGCGGGTAAACCCGCTCCCACAGGATCTGCGCATAACCTGTGGGAGCGGGTTTACCCGCGAAAAGGACGATGCGGTACAACTGACGAACGGCGCCTTGTCTAAAACCGGGTTCTGTACAAAAAATGAGCACTCAAGCGTGGTTCCCGCAGCGAGGTGCACCTATGAACCTGCAGCAGCTCAACGCCGAGGCCAGGGCTGGCCATGTCGACGAACTCAACCTGATCGCCATCGAAGGCGGTGATTATCTGCTTGAAGCCCGGGTCAAGGGCCGTGCCCACCCCCTGTCCAGCCCCAGTGGCGAGCGCTTGCGCGTGCATTCGGTGGAGGATGCGCGGGGGTTGCTCAAGGCCATCCCGATGGTCTCGATGAACCTGATGCACTGGTCCGTGCAGGACGAGATGTGCGGCATGGGCACCCACCCGGAAGAAGACCTCAAAGTCCCGATTTCCCAGCGTTCGGCCTGGTAGCTGCTCCGCGCGGCACCAGTGTGCTAGGCTGCTCGCCCTTTTCATCAGGGCGCAGATGCAGTGCGCCCTCAAGCGGAGCAAGCCCATGTCCGAACTCAACCTGTCCACCGACGAAACCCGCGTCAGCTACGGCATTGGCCGCCAGCTGGGTGGCCAGCTGCGTGACAACCCGCCACCAGGCGTCAACCTGGACGCCATCGTTGCCGGCCTGACCGACGCCTTCAATGGCGCCGAAAGCCGTGTCAGCGAAGCCGACCTGTCGGCTGCCTTCAAGGTGATCCGTGAGGTGATGCAAGCCGAAGCTGCTGCCAAGGCCGAAGCCGCCGCTGCAGTGGGCAAGGAATTCCTGGCCGACAACGCCAAGCGTGAAGGTATCGTCACCCTGGCTTCGGGCCTGCAGTACGAAGTACTGACCGCTGGTGAAGGCGCCAAGCCGACTCGCGAAGACAACGTTCGCACCCACTACCACGGCACCCTGGTCGACGGCACCGTGTTCGACAGCTCCTACGAGCGCGGCCAGCCGGCCGAGTTCCCGGTTGGCGGCGTGATCGCTGGCTGGACCGAAGCCCTGCAGCTGATGAACGCCGGCAGCAAATGGCGCCTGTACGTGCCAAGCGAACTGGCTTACGGCGCCCAAGGCGTCGGCAGCATCCCGCCGCACAGCGTACTGGTGTTCGACGTCGAGCTGCTCGACGTTCTGTAAGGCCTGAGCCTTGAACAATCGCGGGGCAAGCCCGCTCCCACGCAATCTCCGTGGGAGCGGCGGTGCGCCGATGCGACTTGCCCCGCGATCTCTCTCAGTTCCAATCCGTTCCCCCAGGGCGCAATGCCCGTGCATAGCAGAACAGAAACAGGTTCCTCACCAGCTCTTTCAGTACCCCCGGTTCACTCGAATTCAACCCGGTCATGTCCAGGTCGCCCTGGTCACGCAGCTCGTCGAGTGCGTCTTCCTCGAGCACGGCGCACACTTCGCCCGTCTCGCGATGCAGGATGCGTAAGTAGGGGTGGGGGCGTTCCAGCCAGGCGTCGATCAGATAAGTCATGGCTATTCTCCTTGGATAGCGGTTCCAATGAGAATAATTCTTATTATCAAAATAGCAAGTAACAATTGGCAGAAATGTTGTGAAGGGTGCAGGCGATCCTGTTGCAGGATCTGTCGGGGCCACCCGGAGGCAGCCCCGAAAGGGAGGTCAGACCTTGCGTACGAACTCGGACTTCAGCTTCATCGCGCCGATGCCATCGATCTTGCAGTCGATGTCGTGGTCGCCGTCGCACAGGCGGATGTTCTTGACCTTGGTGCCGACCTTGACCACCAGCGAGGAGCCCTTGACCTTGAGGTCCTTGATCACGGTGACGGTGTCGCCGTCCTGCAGCACGTTGCCCACCGAATCCTTCTTCACCACATCGTCGCTGGCTTCGGCTTCGCCGCTGGCCGACCACTCATGGGCGCACTCGGGGCAGATCAGTTGCGCGCCATCTTCGTAGGTGTATTCGGAGTTGCATTTTGGGCAGGGTGGCAGAGTGCTCACAGGCGTTCCTTAAGGTACAGACGGGTAAAGGCGCACATTGTATAGGGTTTAGTTTTTTCCTGCACAAATGCATCGCGGGGCAAGCCCGCTCCCACGCCATGCTATGTGCTGGCGTGGGAGCGGCGGTGCGCCGATGCGACTTGCCCCGCGATCGTTTCTAGCAGGTTATTGCTGTGCCCAAGGCAGGATCGGAATCGCCGTCACCGCATTCTGCGGGCTGCCTTCGATCAGGCGGTCGCTGTACACCAGGTACACCAGCGTGTTGCGCTTCTTGTCGAGAAAACGCACTACCTGCATGGTCTTGAACACCAGCGAGGTGCGCTCCTTGAACACCTCCTCACCGTCTTTCAAGTCACCCTTGAAGTGGATCGGCCCAACCTGACGGCAGGCGATCGACGCTTCGGCACGGTCCTCGGCCAGCCCCAGGCCACCTTTCAGGCCGCCGGTCTTGGCCCGCGACAGGTAGCAGGTCACGCCGTCTACCTTGGGGTCGTCGAAGGCTTCGACGACGATACGGTCGTTGGGCCCGACGAACTTGAACACGGTGGACACCTGGCCGATCTCCTCGGCCCCGGCCAGCATCGGCAGCGCCAGGGCTGCCACGGCAATCATCCTTTTCAGCACGTTCACTTCCTCAGACCAGGACCAGGTTGTCGCGGTGTACCAGCTCAGGCTCGGCGCTGTAGCCCAGCACACTTTCGATGGCATCGGACGGCTGGCCGATGATCTTCTGCGCTTCCAGCGCGCTGTAGTTGGCCAGGCCACGGGCCACTTCCAGGCCATCCGGGCCGACGCAGACCACCATCTCGCCGCGGCGGAAGCTGCCCTGCACGGTCTTCACGCCGACCGGCAGCAGGCTCTTGTTGGCTTGGCGCAGGGCCTGCACGGCACCGTCATCCAGCACCAGGGTGCCACGGGTCTGCAAGTGGCCAGCCAGCCACTGCTTGCGCGCGGCAAGCATGCCGCGCTCGGGCGACAGCAGGGTACCCAGGCGCTCGCCGGCCTTCAGGCGGTCCAGCACGCGCTCGATACGGCCACCGATGATGATGGTGTGCGCACCGGAACGGGCAGCCAGGCGCGCGGCGCGCAGTTTGGTCTGCATGCCGCCACGGCCGAGGGCGCCACCGGTACCGCCGGCCACGGCGTCGAGCGAAGGGTCGTCGGCACGGGCTTCATAAATAAGCTGGGCTTCGGGGTTGTTGCGCGGGTCGGCGTCGAACATGCCGTCGCGGTCAGTGAGGATCACCAGCAGGTCGGCCTCGACCAGGTTGGCCACCAGCGCGGCCAGGGTGTCGTTGTCGCCGAAGCGGATCTCGTCGGTGACCACGGTGTCGTTCTCGTTGATCACCGGCACCACGCCCAGGTCGACCAGGGTGCGCAGGGTGCTGCGCGCGTTCAGGTAACGCTTGCGGTCGGACAGGTCGTCATGGGTCAGCAGGATCTGTGCGGTGTGCTTGCCGTGCTCGCCGAAGCTCGATTCCCAGGCCTGCACCAGGCGCATCTGGCCGAGCGCGGCAGCGGCCTGCAGCTCGTTCATCGCGCTCGGTCGGGTGGTCCAGCCCAACTGGCTCATGCCGGCGGCCACGGCCCCGGAAGAGACCAGCACCAGTTCCACGCCCGCTTCACGCAGGGCCACCATCTGCTCGACCCACACCGCCATGGCGCCACGGTCCAGGCCCTTGCCATCGGCAGTCAGCAGCGCGCTGCCGATCTTCACGACCCAGCGCTTGGCGCCAGTCACCTTGCTTCGCATCTTCTCTTCCAACCTATGTCGAATCTGTAGATACCTGAGATACAAAAACGCCGCTCCAGAGAGCGGCGTTCAGTGTACTGCAACCGATCAGTCGCGCACGTAAATGATTTCCGGGCCGTCTTCGTCGTCCTCGAAATCATCATCCCAGCCGTCATCGTCGCCGATGTCGTGCACGCTCTTGACGCCGGTACGGCGCAGGGTACGCGCGTCGTCCAGGGCCTGCAGCTGGGCACGGGCTTCGTCTTCGATGCGCTGGTCGAGATCGGCCAGCTCTTCGGCGTAGGCCGGGTCGTTGGCCAGGCGGTCGGCGCGGTCTTCGAGGTAGCGCATCAGGTCGTGGCTGAGTTTCTCGGTGCCTTGCTTGGAGATCGCCGAGATCACGTAGACCGGGCCTTCCCACTGCAGGCGCTCGACCACTTCCTTGACCCGCTCGTCGCGCTCGTCGTCCATGACCATGTCGGCCTTGTTCAGCACCAGCCAGCGCTCACGCTCGGCCAGCGACGGGCTGAAACGGGTCAGCTCGTTGACGATCACTTCGGCGGCATCGGCCGGGCTGCTTTCGTCCAGCGGCGCCATGTCGACCAGGTGCAGCAGCACGCGGGTACGGGCCAGGTGCTTGAGGAAGCGGATACCCAGGCCGGCACCGTCGGAGGCGCCTTCGATCAGGCCGGGAATGTCGGCGATGACGAAGCTCTTCCAGCGGTCGACGCTGACCACGCCCAGGTTCGGCACCAGGGTGGTGAACGGGTAGTCGGCGACTTTCGGCTTGGCGGCCGATACCGAGCGGATGAAGGTGCTCTTGCCGGCGTTCGGCAGGCCCAGAAGACCGACGTCAGCCAGGACTTTCATTTCCATCTTCAGGTCGCGCTGATCACCCGGCTTGCCTGGAGTGGTCTGGCGTGGCGCACGGTTGGTGCTGGACTTGAAGCGGGTGTTGCCCAGGCCGTGCCAGCCGCCCTGGGCGACCATCAGTTTCTGGCCCGGGGTGATCAGGTCACCGATGACTTCCTGGGTGGAGGCGTCGATCACGGTGGTGCCGACCGGTACGCGCAGGAACAGGTCGTCGCCTTTCTTGCCGGTGCAGTCGGTGCTGCCGCCGTTGGAGCCGCGCTGGGCTTCGTGATGACGGGTGTAGCGATAATCGACGAGGGTGTTGAGGTTCTCGTCGGCCACCATGTACACCGAGCCGCCGTCGCCACCGTCACCGCCGTTGGGGCCGCCGTTCTCGATGAATTTCTCGCGGCGGAAGCTCATGCAACCGTTACCGCCGTCACCGGCTTTTACCCGGATCGATACTTCGTCAACAAACTTCATTCAAAACCGCCTCTCGTCGAATGACGAGTCGAAAACCAGAAAACCTGAGGCTCTTGCAAAAATGAGCGCGGCGGCCCCGTACGACCAGAAACCAACGCCAGCAGCCCAAACAAACAGCTTTGCAAGAGGCTCAACACAAACGAAAAAGCCCCGTCGCATGACGGGGCTTCTGGAGCGACGTCGCGATTAAGCGGCGACGATGCTCACGTAACGGCGGTTGAACTCGCCTTTCTTCTCGAACTTGATCACGCCTTCGATCTTGGCGAACAGGGTGTGATCCTTGCCCATGCCAACGCCGTAGCCGGCGTGGAACTGGGTGCCGCGCTGACGGACGATGATGTTGCCGGCCTTGACGACCTGGCTGCCATACATCTTCACGCCAAGGCGTTTCGATTCTGAGTCGCGACCGTTACGGGTACTACCACCAGCCTTCTTGTGAGCCATGGTTCAATTCTCCAAATAAATTCAGGGGATCTAGGGGATTAAGCCTGGATGCCGGTGATTTTGATCTCGGTGAACCACTGGCGGTGGCCCATGCGCTTCATGTGGTGCTTACGACGACGGAACTTGATGATACGAACCTTGTCGTGACGGCCTTGCGAAATCACTTCGGCCACAACCTTGGCACCAGCGACAACTGGAGCACCGATGGTGACTTCTTCACCGTTGGCGACCAGCAGAACGCGATCGAAGGTCACGGATTCGCCAGTGGCGACTTCCAGTTTTTCGATCTTGAGGAATTCACCTTCAGCGACTTTGTACTGCTTGCCGCCGGTAACGATTACTGCGTAAGACATGGTATTTCTCCGATAATCCTGCTCACCCAGCGCTTTATATGATGAGTATTGGCTGGCATGGCTGCATAGGGCTGGAACGGCCCGGTGCAATTGCGTAAGGCAGGTGCTGCCCAGGAAGTTAGGGTGCGCGATTGTACGCAACCCCGGAAATGCTTGCAAGTACTGGCCAGGGCCCACGGGCAGCGCGCCTTGACACACCGATACCCGCGACCTAGCATGCCGCGCAACCTCAATGGAGCAGCCGATGCAACCCCAATCCTTCTACCGCGCGGTAGCTGACGATTTCAGCGCCGTCGACGAGATCATCAAGAAGCAGCTGACCTCGCGCGTGCCGCTGGTATCGAAGATCGGCGACTATATCACTTCCGCCGGCGGCAAGCGCCTGCGCCCGCTGCTGGTGCTGCTGTGCGGCAAGGCCCTGGGTCGCGAAGGCGACGACCTGCGCCTGCTGGCCGCCACCATCGAGTTCCTGCACACCGCCACCCTGCTGCATGACGACGTGGTCGACATGTCCGGCATGCGCCGTGGCCGCTCCACCGCCAATGCCCTGTGGGGCAACGCGCCGAGCGTTCTGGTGGGCGACTTCCTTTATTCGCGCTCGTTCGAAATGATGGTCGAACTGGGCTCGATGCCGGTCATGCAGATCCTCTCCAAGGCCACGCGGGTGATCGCCGAAGGCGAAGTGCTGCAACTGTCGCGGGTGCGCGATGCCAGCACCACCGAAGAGGTGTACATGGACGTCATCCGCGGCAAGACCGCGATGCTGTTCGAGGCCTCGACCCACAGCGCCGCCGCGCTCGCCCAGGCCACCGACGAACAGCGTGAAGCCTTGCGCACCTTCGGCGACCACCTGGGCGTGGCCTTCCAGCTGGTCGACGACCTGCTGGACTACAAGGGCGACTCGGAAACCCTGGGCAAGAACGTCGGCGACGACCTGGCCGAGGGCAAGCCGACCCTGCCGCTGATCTACACCATGCGCGAAGGCACGCCCGAGCAGGCTGCCCTGGTGCGCAAGGCGATCCAGAAAGGTGGCATCGAAGACCTGGAGCAGATCCGCATTGCCGTCGAGGCTTCGGGCGCCCTGGCCTACACCGCCCAGATGGCCCGTGACTACGTGGCCCGTGCCATTGCCTGCCTGGAAGTGCTGCCGGCCAGTGAATACCGGGATGCGCTGATCGAGTTGAGCGAGTTTGCCGTAGCGCGCACGCACTGATTCATCGCATCACCTTCAATCGCGGGGCAAGCCCGCTCCCACGCCAGCACATAGCATGGCGTGGGAGCGGCGGTGCGCCGATGCGACTTGCCCCGCGATGGTTTGAAAGGCGAGGGCTTCGCCCTCGTTCGCGGGTAAACCCGCTCCCACAGNNNGTACTGCATCATTCCTGTGGGAGCGGGTTTACCCGCGATAGGGCCACAACGCGGCCCCGGCTACCTCAGGCTAGTTCTTCGGCCTCATCCTCACGCACGATGGCCTTCACCTCATCGCGACGGCTGATGTACTTCCAGTCCGCCTCGTCGATGTAGATGCCATTCGGCCCGCTACCGCCTTCCAGGTCGATCGCCACCCGCGCCGACACCTGCGGCTTCACGCTCGCCAGGATCGGTACGAAGCCCAATTGCTGGCTGGTCTCCAGCAACGCTGCCTGGTTGCGTTCGTCGATGTCCGCCGCCTCGTCCAGGTAGTACGGCAGGCGAATGCGCCCGGCCAGGTCGCGGTCCATCAGGTGCAGCAACAGGTACATGTTGGTCAGCGCCTTGATGGTCATGGTGGTGCCGTTGGAAGCGGCGCCGTCGATGTCGGCGTGGATCACCGGCTGGCTGTTGATCTTGGTGATCTCGAACGCCAGTTCGAACAGGTCCTTCAGGCCCAGCTGGTTGTGGTTGGCCGCCACCAGCCGCGCCAGGTATTCCTTGGCCTCTTCGTTCTTGTGATCCTGGTCGCTGTTCTGGGTCAGGTCGAACACCGACAGGGTCTCGCCTTCCTCGTACTGGCCGGCGCTGTGGATGATCTGGTCGATGTGCTTGAGCGCTTCCTTGTTCGGCGCCAGCACCACGCGGAAGCTCTCCAGGTTGGACACCTGGCGCTTGTTGATCTCGCGGTTGAACAGCGCCAGCTGGTGTTCCAGGCTGTCATAGTCGCTGCGGATGTTGCGCAGGGTCCGGGCGATGTCGGTGACCGCCGCGCGGCGTGCCTTGGCCAGGGTCAGCGCCTCCTCGGTACGGTGCGAGTAGGCGTTGATCAGCAGCTGCAGGCGGCGCTCCATGTCGTCTTCGCTGTCGAACTTGGCCACGCCCTTGAGGCGCACCTGGGCGTACAGCGCCTCGATCTGGTTGTCCACGCGCTGCAACGCCTGCCAGCTGTCCTGGTAGTCGTTGAGCAGCGGCAGCAGGTTGTCCATGGAGTCGTCGATCGCTTCCATGAACGGCGTGCCGAAGGGCAGGTCGGCCGGCAGCAGCTGGCGACGGCGCAGGGCGTCTTCCAGGGTGCGCTGCTTGGCTTCCAGGTCGGCGATCTGCCGGCCTACCAGCTGCAGCTTGGCGGACAGCTGCTGGACGCGTTCGGTGAAGGCGTCGCTGGAGCGCTTGAGCTCGTCCTGGGCCGCTTCCAGCTGGCTCAGTTGCTCCATCTTCTCCGGCTCTTCGGCGGCCAGGGTCTCGGCGCGGCGGAAGTCTTCCAGGGCCTTCTGCGCATCCAGCACCTGCTGGTACAGCGCTTCGGTCTGCGCCTTGCTGGCGGCGCGGTCGAGGGCCACGGCCTGCTGGGTCTTGAGCTGCTTGAGCTCTTTGTCCAGGCGCTCTTTCTGGTCGCGCAGGGCGGCGCGGTCGGCCAAGGCCTGCAGCGCGGGCGGGTCGATGTGCGAGATATCGATGGACAGGCCCGGCACTTCGAAGCGCTCGCCCTTGAAACGGTCAAGCACGCCTTCCAGGGTCTTGACCCAGACATCGCTGTCATCCAGCTCGATGCCGCGGTCACCCAGCGGCAGGCTGAACAGCGCGCCGTTGAACAGGCGCATCAGGCGGTCGACGTCCTGCTGGGAGAACTCTTCGCGCAGGCGGGCGTAGCTGTTGTTGTCGGCGTGGTCGAGTTGCAGCTTGACCGCTTTCACGCGTTTCTCGAGGTCGCGCACGCGCTCGTCGAGGTCTTCGGCGGAGAACTGCCGTGACTGGGCCAGGGCACCGGCCAGTTCGTCGTGGGCGTCCTTGGCGGCCAGCAGTTGCTGTTCCAGGGTCTTGACGTCGGTCACCAGGGCGAAGCGGTGCTTGAGCACCGACAGTTCACCCAGCCAGCGCTGGATACCGGTGATTTCGCGCTCCAGGCGCATCAGCTCCTGGGTGCCGCCGCGCTGGTCGTTCTGCAGGCGGTCCTGCTCGCCACGGTAGTGCTCGGACTGGATGACCAGCTCTTCCTTGCGCGCCATGGCGTATTCCTGCCAGGTGCCCAACAGGTTGTCGAGCAGGGGCGAAATGCGGTGCAGCTTGCCGCGCAGGATGTCGCGCTGGGCCACGCCGCCGGCCAGGGCCTCGACCAATGGGCCGGCTGCCACCAGGGCGTTGTAGTCGCCCTCCATGCGGCGCACGTCGCGGAAGGCCTCTTCGCAGGCGGCGATGTAGTCGACGCTGCCCGAGCGCAGACTGTGTTCGAAGGCGTCGAGGAACAGCTGCTTGAGCTTGGCAGCGGTGATCTCGCGCATGTGCAGCAGGTTGATGAACAGCGCGCGGAAGGTTTTCAGGCTCTGCTCGCTGGTCGAGCGCAGCGGGATCAGGGTGAGGTCCAGCGGCACCGAGGTGTGGCCGCCGACCAGCAGCCGACGCAGTTCGTCCGGCTTGAGCTCGTAGGCTTTCAGGCCGTTGCGCTCGAGGTTGGTGAACAGCTCTTTCTGGCGCAGGCAGGTGTCGTCTTTCTGGTAATGGGCCAGGTCCAGTTCGCCCTGGTAGGCGAAGAACTGGTGGCCGAAGCCGCCGCCCGGGCCGCGGCCGACCACGCCGATCACATGCGGGCCGTGGGGCAGGTTCAGCTCGCAGAGGATGTAGCTGGTGTCGCTGGCGAAGTAGAAGCGCCGCGACTGTTCCAGGCTGTACTTGCCGAAGCTCATGTCCGACATGCGCGCCAGGATCGGGAACTGCAGGGCGTTGATCGACGCCGATTTACCCAGGTTGTTGGCGCCATAGACCGACAGCGGGTGTTCCAGGGGGAACAGGCCCAGGCTGTAGCCGGCGGTGTTGAGCAGTGCGAAGCGGCGGATGCCGTAGCGTTCCTGGCTCATGCGTCAATCTCCTGTTGCTCTTCGCGGATGGCCCGGGCCAGGGCCTCCTCTTCGCTCTCCTGGCCGTCGAACGGGGTGAGGTCGAGCGGGTCGTCGGTGCGGTTGAGTTCTTCGGGCGTCTCTTCCACCACCAGTACCGGGATGGGCAGTGGCAGGTCGCTGTGCAGGGTAGCGGCGAGGTCGCGGTCCTGCTGCACCGACAGGCACACGTCGAGGAAGCGGTGCATCGGCGGCAGGAAGCGGTAGATGCCACCCTCTTCGTGGGCGAAGCCGAGCTGGGTCATGCGGCGCAGGATCTTCTCTTCCAGCTCTTCGACGGTCTGCACTTCGGCCTGGAAGAACAGGTCGCGGTACTTGTCCAGCAGCGACGGCAATTCGTCGCGGCCGATGCTGCCGCCGTCGAGCACGGCCATCGGGTCACGGCCCTGGTCGGCCAGGTGCTCGACCAGGATGAAGGTGAACAGCGACAGGCGCTGGGCGGTCTTGTTGACCTGCGCGGCGGCCTGCTCGGGGACGAAGTAGTAGAAACCGCGGGTGTCGCAGACCAGCTCGAAACCGAGGGCCTTGAACAGGGTGCGGTACTGGTCCTGGAAATTCGACAGCTGGGCGTACAGCTCCGGGTCGCGGCGGCTGACGTGGAAGCCCTTGAACAGCTCGCGGAAGATCGGTGCGAGCTGGGACAGTTCGGAAAGATCAAGATGCATGGGCGGGGCTCGCGGTGGATTCGGTCGTGGTGGCCGGCTGGTTTTCGCGGCTGGACGTCAGGGCGAAGGAGCGCAGGCTGACCAGGTGTTCGCGGGTGATGTATTCCTGGCGGTCGAGGCGCTGGCGGGCGAAGCGCTTTTCGCGCGACAGGCGCGAGAACCAGTACAGCAGTTCGTCGGTGGCGCCCTCGGGCTCCTGCTCCAGCAGCCAGACCATCAGGTCCGGCAGCGGCAGGGCGTCCTCGCAGCGCTCGAGCATCTCCTTGACCGTGCGCGGGGCGCGGGGCAGCGGGCCCTTCTGGGTCTTGTGCGCTTTCGGGAAGCGCGCAGGCTTGGGCTCGAAGCGGGCCAGGGCATAGACATAGGCTTCGACCTGGCTGGCACTGCCCAGGAAGGTGCTCTGCGGGCGGGTGAACATCGGCATGGCCGCTTGCGGCACGGCGTCGATGCCCTTCTTGCGGATCACCGACAAGGCCAGCGCGGCGCCACGGGTCACGGCGTTGTGCCGGCGGGCCTCTTCGCGCAGCGGCAGCAGCAGTTCGCGGGCATGGCGCAGGGTGAGCTGGGCGCTGGTCTGCATCTCGAGGATGCGCGCATGGGTGCGCAGCAGCATGTCGTCGTCGACCAAGTGGCCCAGGCGCGCCTGCTCGCCCAGCAGGCGCAGCAGCACGGTCTCGACCTTGCGCACGCCCTGCTCGAAGGCGCCGTCGGCGTTGACCAGCTGGATCATCGGTTCGACGTACTCGTCCCAGGTCGCCAGCACTTCGGCGTAACGCTGGCGCAGCGGGATCTGCCGGTTGCTGGTCTTGGCCCGTTCGGCCACGGCCACCAGCGCCTGCTCGTCGTTGTCGAGCTTCTTCAGTACGTCGCGCACGCGCATATCGAGCAAGCGCAGCTGGCGCGCCAGGTCGTCGCTGTCGCGGTTGTCGAAGGCGTCCTGGATATGCCCGGCCAGGCGCTCGAGGTGGCGCAGGTAGGCTTCGATCTCCAGGCACAGGCCCAGCCGGTGTTCGCGGCGCAGGTAGGCGAGGAAGTCGTGGATCTGCGCGTTGAGCTCGAAACGGTTCGGGCTCTTGGCTACCGGGACCAGGATGTCCAGGCGGATCCACACGTCGAGCAGCTGGGTGATGTCCTGCGGCGTGCTTTCCACCTGTTGGCGGGCCAACTGCTGGCGCAGTTCGATCAGGCTCAGGGTGCCTTGGTCGAAGCGCTCGCACAGCGGCTCGATCAAGGCCCAGTGTTCGGCTAGGGCGCGCAGGACGCGCTTGGGTTCGATCATTGGCGTCTACTCGTTGCCAAGTAAAAAGGGGGGGATTGTACTTCATCCAGGGGGGAGGATTTCACCCCTTGGTCTGTAATGGGGGATAACCTTGGCTCTTGTAGGGGATTCACTGGCCCTTTCGCGGGGCAAGCCCGCTCCCACGGGCCCTGAAATACCGTGGGAGCGGGCTTGCCCCGCGAAAGGGTCGTCACAGCTGACAAAAATCCGCCGACCAGTTGCAGCACAGCCCGGCCAACAACGTTAGAATGTGCGACGTTTCGAACCCCGGACCCCCGAGCCTTGCTGACCGAACCCCGTCGCCGCGCCTACCTTTCCGCCATGCAAGTGGTGCATTGGCTGCCGCGCGCCGAACTGCCGTTCGCCGCACCTTCGCGGCCGGAACTGCTGTTGCCAGTGGCGCCGGTCGAGGACATCGACTTCGAGGTGCGTCCGTCGGCGCCCGCGCCCCGGGAAGCGCCCGTGGCGCCCCAAGCGCGCGCAGAGCGGCCGAAAATCGAGATTCCGCGCCCTGGCAGCACGCCGAAACCGGTCGCCAAGCCGGTCGAAGCCGAGGTAGAGGCCCCCGCGACGCGTCCCGCCCCGGTGCCACCACCGCGCTTTGCCCTGCAACTGCTGCGCGCCGGCAGCTGCCTGCTGCTGGTGGAGCTGGCCACCGGCCAGCCGTTCCAGAGCCGCGACCCGTCGTACCTGCTGCTCAAGGACATGCTGCGCGCCGCCGGCCTGCCGGACGCCCCGCAGATCATCGGCGAGCCGGTGCGCTGGCCACTGCTGATGCGCGGCAACATGGACCAAGGGCCGGACGCCGCCCGGGACTTCGTCCAGGGCTTCATCGCCGCACGCCTGGAAGAGGCGCCCAGCACCTGCCTGTGGCTGATCGGCCTGCCGGCCATTCGTTTTGCCGGCCAGGCCGACGCCGAGGCCTATTACCAAGAACTCAAGGTCGACCTGCTCGGCGATGCCTGGGCCTTGCCCGGCCTTGAACTGTTGATGGACGAGCCGCAGCGCAAGGCGGACGTCTGGAAAGCCATGCGCCAGCTGATGGCGCGCTGGAAGAGCGTTGAATGAGTGAGTCGATCAGTTTCCGCCCGATGACCGAGGCGGATCTGGATGCCGTGTTGAAGATCGAATACGCAGCCTTCAGCCATCCCTGGACCCGCGGCATCTTCCAGGATGCGCTGAAGTCGTACGAAGTGTGGCTGATGTTCGATGGCCAGCAGCAGATCGGTCATGGCGTGATCAACGTGATCATCGACGAGGCGCACCTGCTCAATATCACCGTCAAGCCGGAGAGCCAGGGCCGTGGCATGGGCCTGCGCCTGCTCGAGCACCTGATGGCGCGGGCCTACCAGCTCAATGGCCGTGAGTGCTTCCTTGAAGTGCGTGCCAGCAACCAGTCGGCCTATCGGCTGTATGAGCGTTACGGCTTCAATGAAATCGGGCGGCGGCGCGATTACTACCCGGTGGCGGGTGGGCGGGAAGATGCGTTGGTGATGGCCTGTACGCTGCTGGAAGACTGACTGGCGTGTAGCCCGTCAGGCGGGTTTGCAAAACGGGCTGACCGCACATAGGATGAACCCCGACTACGAAGACAGCAGAAAATTTGTCGGCGGTGCTGCGTAGGCCTTGGCAGCCAGGGTCATATGAAGGGAATTCGCAGGCGCATGGGTTGTTCCGCTTCAGTGCGGAAGACTTGCCTTCGAGGCCGTCCTTCCTCCGTAGTCATGAAATCTTTCGAATCTTGGCCTCCGTCGCGTGATACGCCGTGACGGGGGTCAAGTACGTTTTACCTCCCTCACTACAGACTTTCACGACGGCCACGGCGTAGTAGCTACCTGTGCCGATCTTCACCTTGCGGCCCGTGTTGAACAGGATGCCTTGGGCATGCTTGGGCTTGTTGAGCCCGACCTGGCTGTAGGCGCTATAGGCGCTGACCAGGATCTGCAGCGTCTCCTGCGCTGTGCATCGATCCTTCGTTCCTCGCGCGTGCAAAGGATGTGCGATGGTTTGCAGATCGATGCGAATACCTCGGCACTGTGGCGTCGGCCAGCTCATTTGTTTGCAGATACGACGAATGCGGTCGAGTTGCTTCTTGGTCAGCAGGTAGGTGAACTCGGCTGCCTGCTGCGCTTGATGCACAGAAGCGCCTGCTTCCTGCAAGGCGACTGCCTGATTCAGCAACCTGCCGAACGCCTCAGCGAGGCTTTCGTCTCCCAATTGGGTGGGCGTTTTGTGCATGACCGACTTCCTGTCGTTTGCAAAAACGAAGAAACCGGCATAGGGCCGGTTTCTTCACCCCAAGAGCCAATGAAGCGAGTCATTGCGGGGCTGTGCGCAGGACGGATTATGTCGTGTGCCAGAGAGGCATCAAAGCGCCGAATCCACCCCATTCGTTTCCAAAGGTTTACGCAAATCCCGCAAGCTGCGCGTCACCGCGCCGGTATTGCACTTGGCCGCTGCCTGCTCCGGCGTCATGTTGCGGATGGTGCGGTAGAACAGCTCGCAGGTCTGCTTCTTCTGGGTCACCTGCCACTTGGTGGAGCAGGCATCCAGGGTGAGCTTGGCGTCGGCCTGCGGGTTGCGGCCCATGCCGGCTTGCCAGCAGGCGGCGGAGAGGTCCTGGCCCATCATCTTCAGGCCGGCGGCGTCGGCCTTGTCCTGGTCGCCGTCGTAGCTTTTCGGGTCGGCGGCGTACCAGATGGCGCTGGGGTGGTTGGCGCCCAGTACGGGCACCTTGGTGCCACCGGCTTCGGGGGTGATGCTGACCAGGCCCAGCACGTTCACTTTCGGCCCGTACTGCTGCTGGATCCAGGCGCGTACCGGCGCGCCAAAGGCGACCATCGGCAGCGCCTGGCCGGCATGGGTGACGGTCATCTGCTTGACCATGTTCACCTGGTAATCGTTGAAGTAGCCGTAGACCCCTTCAAGGGCCTTGCCGGCATCCGACGGCGCGGCGATCGGCGCGATATCGACGATGGTCTGGTAGGCCGGGGTCTGGCTGGCGTCGATGCCGTTGTAGGTCAAAAGGTCCGCCCAGCGGTCGGTGGTGCTGGACTTGAGATAGTCCTGGTAGCGGGTCAGCGAATAGTCCGGCGGGAAGTGCAGCAGCTCGATGCTGCGGCGGTTCTCCAGGGCCATGCCCAGCGGCAGGAACAGATACCAGCTGTAGTCCCAGCCGGCGTTCTGGTTGAGGCGGGTGGCGCCCTGGTAGGCCAGGTCGCCGCTGTCGAGCAGTTTGCGCAATGGCTCGGTGTAGTGGGCGGGCACATCCGTGATGTGGGCATGCAATCTGTCGTTGTCGCGGGTCACTTGCACCTTGGCGTTGGCATAACCATCGCGTTGTACGCTCTGGGAGAGGTAGTGCTCGACAGTCTTTTCCAGGCTCCAGTCGCGGTAGCAGATCACGTGGCAGTTGTTGGGGTAGGCGAACAGTCGGGTGACCCGCTGGGCGTCGCCCAGGTCGATCTGCGCGTCGGCCATGGCCAGCCCGTTGAAGGCGAGGGCGGCCAGGCCCGATAAAGCAATCTTGTGCATGCTTAACTCCTTGTCAGTGGCCGCCAGGACGGAGGCCGCGCCCATGGTGGATGAAGAGGTGGGGCAATGAAAAGCGGCAGAACCTGGCTACTGGCCATCGGCTTGCTCGGTGCGGCGCAGGCGGTGGCCGACGAGCGCGATGTGTGGATGTTCGCCCAGTGGGCGGGGGATCACGAAAACCGCAGGTTCCGGGAAATGCTGGTGGACGCACGGTTGTACGGGGTGGTGCCGATCCATCAGCTACTGCGCTCGGCATCGGACTGGCGCCAGTGCCGCGCCTCGCCGTTCGCGGTGCCGCCGGCCAGCCACTGGCCGGCGGTGCGTTCGACATTGTCATTGATCAAGCTACTGGGCGAGCAGGGCATCCTGCGCCAGTTCGAGGTGGTCTCGGCCTACCGCGATCCGAGCCTCAATGCCTGTGCCGGCGGTGCGCCGAGCAGTGCCCATATGCGCGCCTTCGCCGTCGACCTGCTGCTGCCGGCCTGGGCCGACCCCAATCCGCTGTGCAGCTTCTGGCAACAGCACGGCCAGGCCTGGAGCATGGGGCTGGGTCGTTATCCGTCAGGGCGCATTCATATCGATACCGCCGGCTACCGCACCTGGGGTGGCGATGGCGGTGCCGGTTCGTCGTTCTGTGCCAAGCCCAGATGAACCATGCAGGCCCGGCATTCGCTGCTGACCCACTGGGCGAAGCGTTGGCGCTTGCTGCCATCGTCCAGGGGGTGGGGGCTGAGCAAGTGGTAGCTGGAGCCGTCGCGCAGAAAGCCGAAGGGCGCCTGTAGCTGGCCGCTGTCCAGCTCGTCGCGGACCATCAGCACCGACGCCATGGCTAGCCCCAGTCCCGCACTGGCGGCCTGGATCGAAAGGTAGAAGTGCTCGAACTCACTGCGCTGCTGCTGCGTGATGCCCTGGCCGCTCAGGCGCAGCCAGTCCGGCCAGGCGCTGGGGCGGGTGGCGCTGTGCAACAGGCGCGAACTGTTGCGACCGGGTGCGCCGACCGGGCCGATCCATTCGTCGCAGATCTTCAGGCTATGCAACTGGCGGTCCCAGTGGAAATCGTCACGCCTGAGCGCCAGGTCCACGCCGCTGCGGGCAAAGTCCACTGCGCCGCCAGCGGCCACCAGGTGCAGTTGCAGGTCGGGATGAGCGGCGTGAAAACGCGGCAGGCGCGGGATCAGCCAGCGCATGGCGATGGTCGGCTCGCAGGACACCACCAGGACGTTGTCGTGGGCTGGCTGGTGCAGGCGCTGCACGGCGCCTTCCAGTTGCTCGAAGATCGCCTGGGTGGTGCCGTGCAGTTCGCGCCCGGCGCGGGTGAGGAAGATCGCCCTGTTGCGCCGTTCGAACAGCTCAACGCCGAGGCTTTCCTCAAGCAGGCGCACCTGTCGGCTGACGGCGCCATGGGTGACGTGCAGGTGCTCGGCGGCGCGCACGAAGCTTTCGGTGCGGGCGGCGATGTCGAAGTATCGAAAGGCGGTGAGTGGGGGCAGTTTCATGGGCTGTCCTGTTCCGGCCTATCGCGGGGCAAGCCCGCTCCCACAAATGCTGCACGAGGCACTTTGTGGGAGCGGGCTTGCCCCGCGATGGCGCCGGTCGATGCAATGCAAATAGGTGAGTAAAACTAGCAGATCAGCGTCACTTTAAATCGATTTTTACTCGCTCAAGGCAACGGGATAATCCAGTCTTCCGTGAATTTTCATCGAGGATACCTGTTCGTGAACGAACTCATCGCCATCGCCCTGTTCACCGTGCTGGCCGTCATCAGCCCCGGCGCCGACTTCGCCATGGTCACCCGCTGCAGTTATGCACAGGGCCGCAAGGCCGGCCTGGCCGCAGCCGTGGGCATCGCCCTTGGTGTGCAGGTGCACGTGCTGTACACCGTCTTCGGCATCGCCGTGATCATCAGCCAGAGCCCGACGCTGTTCCTGGGCATGAAGCTGATGGGGGCAGGCTATCTGGTGTACCTGGGCTACAAGTCGTTGACCAACACCACGCGCATCCGCCTCGACGGCACGGGGGCTGGCAATGATTCAGGCACCCTGCAAGCGCTGCGTACAGGCTTTGCGACCAATGCGCTCAACCCCAAGACCATGCTCTTCGTGGTCAGCGCTTATACGCAGGTGGTCCAGCCGGGCAGTTCGCTGGTGCTGGACTTCGCCTATGGTGCGTTCATGTCGTTCGCCCATTGGTTGTGGTTCAGCCTGGTGGCGGTGTTCTTCTCGAGTGCAGGCCTGCGCGCCGCCATGATCGAGCGTCAGCGCATCGTGGATCGGGTCATTGGTGTGGCTCTGATCGGCCTGGGCCTGACCGTTGCGGTGGCGGGGGTGAAGTAGGCTTTTTCGCAGGCAAAGAAAAAGGGCTTATCTTTCGATAAGCCCTTTTAGAAGGTGGTGGCTACACAGGGACTTGAACCCCGGACCCCAGCATTATGAATGCTATGCTCTAACCAACTGAGCTATGTAGCCAACTTGGCGCGCATTATTAGCTCGAATCGCAATCCTGTCAACAACGTTTTTAAAAAAAATTGCCAACCTTTCAAAAACTTAGCCGGGAAGCGCGCTTCAACGGACGATCAGCCCTTGGCCAAGCACGTTGTACAGGTGCAGCTGCTGGTCACTAGCGAGGCGCTCCAGGCTCTGTGCCGGGTGATCGAGGTCGAAATCGCCACTCACGCGTCGATGACCGGCTTCTTCATTCAGTAGCCACACACGTTGCCCCTGATAAGCCGCCAAACGTTCCAGTACCTCGACCAGGGGCCTTTGGTTGACCTGTAAACGGCCACTGCGCCAGGCATCGGCGGTTTTGTTGTCGATCTTTTCCACCGGGTCGATGTGGCTGTCGGTGAAGGTCACCCGCTCCCCGGCACTGACCATGCGCTGGTCGCCACCTTGCAGGACGGCGGCCTTGCCACTCAATACCAGCAGTTCGTCATGGTCGCTGTAGCGGGTAATCTGCAGGCGGGTGCCGAACACCTGGATACGTGCATCGTCCACCTGCACTTCCAGGGCTCGGCCATCGAGCATCACTTCCAGGGATATCTGGCCCTGCACCAGGTGGAGTCGGCGGGTGCGCTCGCGCAAGTCGACGTTGATCGCGCTGGCGCTGTCCAGGTGCAGGGTCGAGCCATCGGCCAGGCGCACGCTGCGCCGTTCGCCGCTGCCGGTGTGCAGTTCGCTGGCCAGCCGCTGCATGTGTGGCCAGAAGAGCCACGCCAGCGCTGCCAGCAGCATCAGGAACATCAACCCCAGATACAACCCGCTGCGGCTGCGGCGGGCCTTGGCGACCCGCGGCCGTGGCCGGGCAGCCGGCACCTGCAATTGTTGCCAGTAAGCTTCGAGCTGGGCATAGGCCCGGGCGTTGAGTGGGTCCTGGCACCAGTGGGCGAAGGCTTGACGCAGGGTGTCGTCGCAGCCGGGCTGGCGCAGGCGCGAGAACCAGTCCAAGGCTTCCTGCTCGGGGTCGGGCTGTGGCTGCAAGGCGGGCATCGGGCTCATGGGAGGGTGCTACTCGCAAGGGCAGGGCGGTTTGGCCCAGCGTTTACGGGAGGTGAGGCCTGAGGATGCTAAATATATTGAGAACCATTTACAAGTACGTTACGTCAGGAAGCGCCTCGATAAAAAATAAAAAGGTAGCTTCGTATCTATTTGTTTCATGATAATCGGATCCCATCCTGCGCACGGACATCCAGCCCATGGCCACCAGCAGCACCCAAACCGCCAGCGCCAGCAGCACGGCCAGCCAGGCCAGCCCGCTGGTGATGCGCATCATCACCTTCTGCGCCCTGGCGCACCTGATCAACGACCTTATTCAGTCGGTGCTACCGGCGATCTACCCGATGCTCAAGGCCAACTACAACCTGAGCTTCGCCCAGATCGGCCTGATCACCCTGACCTTCCAGGTCACCGCTTCGCTGCTGCAGCCCTGGGTGGGCTTCTTCACCGACAAGCGGCCGACGCCGAACCTGCTGCCCCTGGGCACCCTGTGCACCTTGGTGGGTATCGTCATGCTGGCATTTGTCGGCAGCTTCCCGATGATCCTGCTGGCCTCGGCGCTGGTGGGTATCGGCTCGTCGACCTTCCACCCGGAAACCTCACGTATTGCCCGGCTGGCCTCGGGTGGACGTTTCGGCCTGGCGCAATCGACCTTCCAGGTCGGCGGCAACGCCGGTTCCGCGTTCGGCCCGCTGCTGGCGGCGGCCATCGTCATCCCGTTCGGCCAGAGCCACGTGGCCTGGTTCGGCGTTGCCGGGTTGCTGTTCTTCGCCGTCACCCTGATGCTGCGCCGCTGGTACAAGGAGCACCTCAACCAGGCCAAGGCGCGCAAGGTGGTGCAGGCCACCCACGGTATCTCGCGCCAGCGGGTGATGATGGCGCTGCTGGTGCTGGGCCTGCTGGTGTTCTCCAAGTACTTCTACATGGCCAGCTTCACCAGCTACTTCACCTTCTACCTGATCGAGAAGTTCCAGCTTTCGGTGGCCAGCTCCCAGCTGCACCTGTTCCTGTTCCTTGGCGCGGTGGCCGCCGGCACCTTCTTCGGCGGGCCGATCGGCGACCGCATCGGGCGCAAGGCGGTGATCTGGTTCTCGATCCTGGGCGTGGCGCCGTTCACCCTGGCGCTGCCCTATGCCGACCTGTTCTGGACCACCGTGCTCAGCGTGGTGATCGGCTTCATCCTCGCTTCGGCGTTCTCGGCCATCGTGGTGTATGCCCAGGAACTGGTGCCGGGCAATGTGGGGATGATCGCCGGGATCTTCTTCGGCTTGATGTTCGGCTTCGGCGGCATCGGCGCGGCGCTGCTGGGGTATGTGGCTGACTTGCGTGGCATCGAGTATGTGTACGGGGTGTGCTCGTACTTGCCGTTGTTCGGGTTGTTGGCGGTGTTCCTGCCGTCTACCGGCAAGCGCTGAGTGCCATCGCGGGGCAAGTCGCATCGGCGCACCGCCGCTCCCACGACGATCGACTCCCGGCGTGGGAGCGGGCTTGCCCCGCGATTGACGGAACGTCTACCTCTGGCCTAGAGTGCCGCCTCCTTTCATATCCCTGCGTAGTTGACGTGATGCGCCGTACCGATGTCTCCAGCTCCCCCCGCCAGCCTGTCGCCCCGACAGCGCGCCGCGCGTGGCCGAGCGACACGGTGCTCAAGCGTCGGCGCAGCGTGCTGTTTGCCTTCACCTTCTCGCCACACCTTGCCCTGAACTGATTCACGCCCCTGCGTTGCGCGCCTTACCCAGCGTGACGGCGGGCGTTTGCGTTCGATCATTTTTCAGTGGATTCAACTGCCGGCCAGGGCCAGAGCCCCTGCGCGCCGGCGGGCAAGGAGTGGTACATGAACATGCGTTTGTTGGCGGGCCTGTTGTTCGCCGTGTCGGTGGTGGGTTTCAGCCTTGGGGCGAGCCTGCCGCTGGTGTCGTTGCGCCTGCACGAGGCCGGGGCGGGAACCCTGGAGATCGGCATCATTTCGGCGATTCCCGCGGCGGGCATGATGCTCTCGGCGTTCATGGTCGATGCCTGCTGCAAGCACCTGACCCGGCGCACCATCTACCTGCTCAGCTTCAGCCTGTGCACCCTGAGCATCGCCCTGCTGGAATGGGCCTTCGACTCGATGCTGTGGCTGGCGCTGCTGCGCCTGGGCCTGGGCATCGGCATGGGTATCGCGATCATCCTCGGTGAGTCGTGGGTCAACGAGCTGTGCCCGGACCACAATCGCGGCAAGATCATGGCCCTGTACGCTACCAGCTTCACCGGCTTCCAGGTGCTGGGGCCGGCACTGCTGGCGCTGCTCGGCGCCGACAGCCCATGGCTCACCTACATCGTCACCGCCTGCTATGGCCTGGCGCTGCTGTGCATCTTGTTCACCGTGCCCAACGACCATGTCGAACACGAGGAAGGCGAGAAGAGCTTCGGCCTCGCCGGCTTCTTCCGCGTCGCCCCGGCGCTGTGCGTGGCGGTGCTGTTCTTCTCGTTCTTTGATGCCGTGGTGCTGTCGTTGCTGCCGGTGTATGCCACCAGCCATGGTTTTGCCGTGGGCGTGGCGGCACTGATGGTGACCGTGGTGTTCGCCGGCGACATGGTTTTCCAGTTGCCGCTGGGCTGGCTGGCCGACCGGGTCGAGCGTACCGGCCTGCACCTGGTGTGCGGGGTGGTGGCGATGAGTATCGGCATCGGCCTGCCATGGCTGCTGCAGATGACCTGGCTGCTGTGGCCGCTGCTGGTGGTACTGGGCGCCGTGGCGGGGGGCATCTATACCTTGGCGCTGGTGCTGATCGGGCAGCGCTTCAAGGGCCAGGACCTGGTCACGGCCAATGCCAGTGTCGGCTTGCTGTGGGGCGTGGGTAGCCTGGTCGGGCCGCTGGTCAGTGGCGCGGCGATGGATGTGGCGCCCCATGGGTTACCGATGGCGCTGGCGCTGATGGCCGGGTTGTTCGTGTGCTTCGCGCGCCAGGCGTACCGGCGGGTGGGGCGGCTGGAGACAGTGGCGGACTGATCCCCCGGCCATCGCGGGGCAAGCCCGCTCCCACGGGCACAGTAAAGCGTGGGAGCGGGCTTGCCCCGCGATGGTCAGGTCAGAACGTCCCGCGCAAGGTCACCGACACATTGCGCGGATCACCCCAGTAATACCCGGTCGGCGTCGGTGCCACCTGGCGGTAGTACTTCTTGTCGAACAGGTTATTGGCGTTCAACTGCAGCGAATAGTTGTCGTTGAAGCGGTAGTTGACCATCGCGTTGTACACCGCATAGCCCGACTGCGTGGCCTCGGCGGTGCCGCTGCGGTTGTAGATGTCGCTTTGCGCCTGCACCCCGCCACCCACGGTCCAGGCCTGCAACTCGCCCGGCAGGCGGTAGCTGGTGAACAGGCGCAACAGGCGCTTGGGGTCGGTGGTGCGGATCGGGTTGCCGTTGTTGCCCGTGGTGTCCTTCAGGTATTCGGTGGTGTTGTAGGTGTAGCCACCGCTGAGGTTCCAGCCTGGCAGCACTTCGCCGGAGATCTCCAGCTCGAAGCCCTGGCTGCGGTTCTTGCCCGCGGCCACCTTGCAGTAGCCGCTGGTGTAGTTGGGCAGGCACGGGTTGGGGCCGCTGATGTCGTCCAGCGCGTTGCCCACCTGATAGATGCGGAAGAACGCCAGCGAGGTGTTCAGGCGCCCGTCGTAGAACTCGCCCTTGATCCCGGTCTCGTAGGCTTCGCCGGTCACCGGTTCAAGCACCGAGCCTGCGGCGTCGGTGTTGGTCTGCGGGTTGAAGATCTCGGTGTAGCTGGCGTAGGTGCTGAAGTTGTCGTTCAGGTCGTAGATCAGCGCGGCGTACGGCACGATCTCGTTGTCGACGCTGAATTTGCCATTGGCCTTGGTGTTGTTTTCCTGCTCGTAGTCATACCAGTTGGCGCGCGCGCCGATGATCGCGGTGAGCGGATCGGCCAGGGAGATGCGCCAGGTGGCGTAGGCCCCTTCCTGGGTGGTGCGGGTGCGCACCGGGTGGGCGGTGATGTTGATGTTCGGGTTGGCCAGGCTGGTCTTCGGGTCCCAGGTGCGGATGTCGAACACGCCCGACTGCACATTGTTGGTGGCCGAGGCATAGGAGTCGTTGCGGATGCGCTCCACGCCGAGCATCAGCTCGTGGCTGCGGCCGAGCAGGTCGAACGGGCCGTTGAGCGTGGCGCTGAGGTTGTTCTGCAGGCTCTCGCCGCCATCACCCTCGGTAACCTGATAGTTCATCAGGTAGGGGTTGCGGCCGGGGTTGGCGGCGCCGGTGGCGCGGGTGAAGTAGGTCTGCTTGAAGCCGTTGTCGTCCAGTTCGAAGTGGGTGCGCTGGGCCATCAGCTTGAGGGACCAGTCGTTGTCGAAGCGGTGCTCGAGCTCGGCGAACGTCTGCAGGTTGCTGCGGTTCCAACGGTTCCAGTCGGCGCCCAGGTAGGTGCTGCGACCGAACGGCAATGGCGAGCCGTCGTAGTCGGCGGGCAGGTTGCCCCAGGCGCCCGTGGCGTCGAGCTGGGTCCATTCCAGGCCGGTGGTCAGGGTGGTGCTGTCATTGAGGTCGAACGCCATCACCCCGTACAGCACGTCCTTGCGCTCCTGGCGCGACTGCTGGAAGTGGTCCTTCTCGTCATGCACCGCGATCACCCGGCCACGCACGTTGCCGGCCTCGGTCAGCGGTCCGGAGATATCGGCGACGTAGCGCTGGGCATCCCAGGTGCCGAGGGTGACGCTGCCTTCGCCCTGGAATTCGTAGGTGGGGCGCTTGCGCACCAGGTTGACGGTGCCCGACGGGTTGCCGGCGCCACGCAGCATGCCGGTGGCGCCCCGCAGGATCTCGGCGCGGTCGATGATCGCCGAGTCGCTCTGGATGAACGAACCACCGCCGCTGCTCTGCACCACGGTGGCGCCGTCGTACTGGATGGCGTCGATTGCGTATCCGCGGGCGAAGTACTGCACCCGCTCGCTGTCGGTGAGGTTGACCACCACGCCCGGCGTCTGCTCCAGCAGGTTGGTGAGGTTGGTGATGTTCTGGTCGTCGATACGCTGGCGGGTGACCACGGTGACCGACTGCGGGGTGTGGCGGATGCTCTGTGGGGCCTTGCCGATGGTCACCGCGCCGGTGGTGTAGGAGCCGCTGTGCTCGGTGGTTTCACCCAGGCGGTTGCTGGAGATGCTGGTGGCGCCCAACTGCAAGGCATCACCGGCGTCCAGTGCGGGGATCAGCAGGAAGCTCTGCTCGCTTTGCTGCTGCACCTGTACGTCACTGCCATGCAGCAGGATCTGCAGGGCCTGGGCATTGTCATAGTGGCCGCGCACGCCGTTGGTGGTCCTGCCCTTCAGGCTGTCGGCGTCGAACGACAGGTTCAGCCCGCCCTGGCGCGCCATCTGGTCCAGCGCGACGGCCAGCGGGCCGGCCGGGATGTTCCAGTCGCGTTGTTGGCTCTGGCTTGCCGGCGCGGCGCTGGCCTGTGCCGGCAGCAGGCCGACGGTGGCCAGGCCAAGGCCGAAGGCGGCGCCGCGTATGGCGTTGCGCAGGGTGTCGTTGCGGGGGGCACACGGGCGAATCATGAAGCGCTCCTGAAGGTTGTGAAGACCACTTTGCGGGCTTTGTTCCTTCAGGCCGGACGAGAATGAGATTTCACCTCATTTATTTTCACGATTTTTTCACGCGGCATCGATGCTCACCCAGTAACGCGTGCGGTAGTCGATGCGCACCGGCAGGTTGCGCGCGATCAGCAGCAGGATCTGGTCGGTATCGGCCAACTGGTAGGTACCGGACACCTTCAACCCGGCCACCGCCGGCGCGCAGCGCAGCAGGCCCGGGCGGTAGCGCGACAGTTCGTCGACGAACTCGCCCAGTGGCATCTGCTGCACGCTGAGCACGCCATCGGTCCAGCCCCACGGGTCAGCGTGCAGCGTGGCCGGCTGATAGCTGCCCGCCGCCAGCACCTGCACCACCTCGCCGGGCTTGACCTGATGGGCTGCGGCAGAGGCGGGGAACAGCGTCACCTCGCCCCGCCTTACGGCCAGCAGCAGGCCCTGGGCGTTCTCGCGCAGCAGCAGTTGGCCGCCCTGGGTGGCCAGGGTGGCGATGGGGGTGGCGATGCGGAACGGGCGATTGTCGCTGCCATTGCTGTCCAGGCTGACCTCGCCACGTACCAGGGTCAGCTGGCGCAGCTCGGCGCTGTAGCGCAGGTCGATGGCGCTGGCGGTGTTGAGGCGGATGCGGCTGCCGTCACTGCCCTGCAGCTCGCGGCGCTCACCTGTGGCGGTGCGGCTGTCGGCCAGCAGTGCCGGTATCCCCAACGGCTCGCGCGCCGCCCAGCCAAGCGTGCCACCCAGCGCCAGGACCGACAGCAGCTTGAGGTGGTCACGACGGTTCATGCGTTGACGCTCGCTGCCCTCCAGGGTGCGACGGCTCAACTCCCCCGGCAGGCTGGCCAGTTCGTCACTCAGTTCGCTGACCCGTTGCCAGGCCTCGGCATGTTGCGGGTGGCTGGCCAGCCACAGCTGGAACTGTTGCTTGGTTCGCTGGCCGGGGCTGTCGTAGCGCAGCTTCACCAGCCAGTCGATGGCCTGGTCGACCTGGGCCTGGGTGGGTTGCTGGTCAGAGGTCGGCATAGCGCAACCGATAGCAGACGCCCAAGGCCTTGGCCAGGTCGCGCTCGACCGTGGCCCGTGACACGTCCAGGCGCAAGGCGATCTGGGCCAGGGGCAGGCCGTCGAGCTGGGCCATGAGGAAGGCCTGGCGCGCGCGGGGTTTGAGGCTCTGCAGGGCGCTGTCGAGGCGTTCGAGGGTGTCGAGGATGACCAGGCGCTGTTCTTCGCTGGGCGCCTGCAGCTCCGGCAGGTTGGCCAGGCTTTCGAGGTAGGCCTTTTCCAGGGCGCGGCGGCGGAACTGGTCGATCATCAGGCCACGGGCAATGCTGCTCAGGTAGGCACGCGGCGCTTTCAGCGGTGAAACCTGGCGTGCCTTGAGCAGGCGCACGAAGGTGTCCTGGGCGAGGTCGGCGGCGTTGTCCCGGCAGCCGGTGCGGGCGCTGAGCCAGCCGCGCAACCAGCTGTGGTGGGTGCGATAGAGCAGATCGACTTCGGCCGGTTGCAGCGTGTCAGGGATCTGCATCGTGTGAAGAGCCTTGCCCGGTTAATGTGATTGTGAATTGTTCTCAATTCTATGCGGGGCAGCGAGGCCAGATCAATGGTATGCCAAGGATTCAATGCGCAAGATTGAGCGTTTCGCCGATGAACGGTTGCGCTAGGCTGAAGTCTTTCAGCCTGTTCGAGCCCCTTGATGATCCTTGCAGACCTTACGCCCCGTGCCTTCACGGCCGCCGCCGAGTTTCTGGCCGGGCAGGACCCGGACTGGGCGCGGCATATTGCCGCAACCGGCCCTTGCCTGCATGCCGCCACCCCGGGGCGTGAACCCTATGAAGCGCTGGTGCGGGCCATTGCCTACCAGCAGCTGCATGCGCGCGCGGCGGAGGCGATTCTTGGGCGATTGCTGGCGCTGTTTCCCGGGCAGCGCTTTCCAGCGCCCGAGCAATTGCTACGGGTCACGCCGGAGGCGATGCGCGCCTGTGGGTTTTCCGTCAGCAAGACCGCGACCCTGCTGGGCATTGCCCAGGCCAGCCTGGACGGCATCGTGCCCAGCCGCGACGAAGCGCTGACCCTGGCCGATGATGCACTGATCGAGCGCCTGGTGACGCTGCGCGGCGTGGGGCGCTGGACGGTGGAGATGCTGCTGATCTACAGCCTGGAACGTTCGGATATCCTGCCGGTGGATGACTTTGGCGTACGCGAGGGGTATCGGCGGATGAAGGGCTTGGAGAAGGCGCCGACGCCTGCGCGGATGCGGGCGCTGGGGGAAGCGTGGAGCCCGTACCGGACGGTGGCGGCATGGTATCTGTGGCGCGCATGACTCATCGCGGGGCAAGCCCGCTCCCACGCCAGATCTCGATCCACGTGGGAGCGGGCTTGCCCCGCGATGGGGCCGGTGTAATCACCGCAAGAATCGGAGTTCGGCGCTCTGCCTGTCCAGGCAAGGTAACTGCAGCGAATCAAAGGAGCGACGCCATGACCCTCGTCCCCACCTACACCACCGACGCCGAGCGCTGGCACGCCGTGCAAACCCGCGACAGTGCCGCCACCGGCCACTTCGTCTACGCCGTGCGCACCACCGGCGTGTACTGCCAGCCGGCCTGCTCGTCGCGCCTGGCCAAACGCGAGAACGTCGAGTTCTTCAATGACGCCCAGCAAGCCGAGGCGGCCGGTTTCCGTGCCTGCAAACGATGTGCGGGGGGCACCCACGCGGTACGCCGCAGCGAAGTGGTGGCCCGCGCCTGCCGCCTGATCGAAGCCAGCGACACGGCACCCAACCTCGACCAACTGGGCGCCGAGCTGAACCTCAGTCCCTTCCACCTGCACCGCCTGTTCAAGGCCGAAACCGGCCTTACCCCCAAGGCCTATGCCTCGGCCTTCCGCGCCCGGCGCCTGCGCGAGGGGCTGGAGGCTGCCGGCAGTGTCACAGAGGCCATCTATGACGCCGGCTACAACTCCAACAGCCGCTTCTATGAAAGTGCCGCCCAGCGCTTAGGGATGCACCCCCGTGAGTACCGGGCCGGCGGGCAGGGCGCGACCATCCGCTTTGCGCTCGCCCAGTGTTCGCTGGGGGCGATCCTTGTGGCGCAGAGTGAGCGCGGTATCTGCGCGATCCTGTTGGGCGATGAACCCGAGCCGCTGCTCCAGGACCTGCAGGACAAATTCCCCAAAGCCCAGCTGATCGGTGGGGATGACGCCTTCGAGCGCCTGGTCGCCGAGGTGATCGGTTTTGTCGAAGCGCCGGCGCTGGGCCTGGCGCTGCCATTGGATGTGCAGGGTACGGCGTTCCAGGAGCGGGTCTGGCAGGCCTTGCGCGAAGTGCCGGCGGGCAGCCGGGTCAGCTACACCGACATCGCCGAACGCATCGGCGCGCCCAAGGCCGTGCGCGCCGTGGCCCAGGCCTGCGCGGCCAACACGATTGCGGTGGCCATCCCCTGCCACCGCGTAGTGCGCCGCGATGGCGATCTCAGCGGTTACCGTTGGGGGGTGGAGCGCAAACGCCAGTTGCTGGCCCGAGAAACGGCACCCTCCTGAGCGGCCGGACCGCGTAGAATTCAGGCCCTGTCGAGTTGTATAGAGGAACATTCGATGAGGCGTGTCAGCCTTGACCGATTCTATGTGGGGATTTTGGCCCTGCTACTGTGGGTGGCCGTACCCGCCTGGGCTGCCCCAGTCACCCCGGTATCGCGGCTGGCCGTGGCCGAGCAGCAGGTGCTGGACGAGAACGCTAGCCTGGAAGAGTTGAGCGAACGGCTCGACCAGATCCGCCAGGGCGTCACCAGCAACGCCAACGACGACCTGCTCGCGCAGTTGCGCCAGTCGGCCCTGCAGGTGCAGCGCCAGGCTGATGTGCTGGTCACCGCGCGTGCCGCCGATGTGCAGCGCCTGGACGACCAGCTCAACGTGCTCGGCCCGCCGATGCCGGAAGAGGCCCAGAGCCTGAGCCGCCAGCGCAAGCAACTGACCGATCAGAAGAACGCGGTGCTTGCCGAGCAGAAGGACACCACCGCGCTGGCCCAGTCAGCCCGCGACCTGTCCACGCAGATCGTCAACCTGCGCCGCAGCCTGTTCAATTCGCAGATCACCAGCCGCGCCGCCAGCCCGCTGAGCCCGGCGTTCTGGTCGAGCCTGATCCGCCCCACCGATGACGATGTGGCCCGCCTGCGCGACCTGCGCGCAGAGGCCGCCGACGCCATGGCCAGCGCGTTCAGCGCCGAACACCGCTGGTTGTTCATCAGCGCCCTGGTGGCCGCCGTACTGGTTTGGACCCTGGTGCGCCGGGTGCTCGAGCGCTTGCTGGCCAACGCCATGGTGCGCTGGCTGCCCGTAGGCCGGCTGCGCCGCAGTGCCTTGGCCGTGAGCGTCAGCCTGGCAACCCTGGGCACCATCTCCGGCTCGGTGTCGTTGCTGCGCTGGGGCCTGGAAAGCAGCGCCGAGCTGGGCACCGACCTGGCCAGCCTGACCAATCATGTCCTCGCCCTGGTGGTGTTCAGCGCCTTCATCTCGGGCCTGGGCCGCGCCATGCTGATGCTGCAGCGCCCGTCGTGGCGCCTGCCGCCGATTGCCGATGAAGTGGCCAGCGCCCTGGGCTGGTTCCCCAAGGTACTGGCGCTGGCGCTGATGGTGATGCTCACCCAGGAACGCATCAACAGCGTGATCGGCACCAGCCTGGCGCTGACCCTGGCCACCAACGGCCTGACCGCGCTGGTGGTGTCGCTGCTGTTCGTGGCTGCGCTGGTGTGCTACCGCCGCGCCCGTCGCCAGCATGGCCTGGAACGCCCCAAAGGCCTGACCGGGCTGATCCCGTTCGTGATCGTGGTGTGGGTGGTGGCGATCCTGCTGACGCTGGTGACCGGCTACCTGACGCTGGCCTACTTCCTCACGGCCAAGCTGCTGTGGATCAGCGTGGTCACCGTGTGTGCCTACCTGCTGGTCACTGTATTCGGCGATCTCTGCGAAACCTTGCTTTCGCCACGCCAACCCGGTGGCCTGGCACTGGCTTCGGCGTTGGGCCTGCAACAGCGCCACCAGGCGCAGGCCAGCACCATCCTGGCCGGTATCGGCCGCACTGTGCTGCTGTTCGCCGCCGCCTTGCTGGTATTCATGCCTTCGGGTACCAGCCCGGGTGAGCTGCTGCTGAGCCTGGCCGACTGGGACGGCACCGGCGGCAAGGTGCTCGGCAATCTGAACATCGTGCCTCAGGACATCCTGATGGCCGTGGCCATCTTCATCGGTGGCTGGTTCGCCATTCGTGTGGTCAAGCGCTGGCTCAGCGATCGCCTGCTGCCCGAAACCGACATGGACGCCGGCATGCGTGCCTCCCTGGTGACCCTGGTGGGTTACCTGGGCTTCCTGTTCCTGGCCATGCTGGTGATGTCCACCCTGCACATCAACCTGACCAGCCTGACCTGGGTGGTCAGTGCGCTGTCGGTCGGTATCGGTTTCGGCCTGCAGCAGATCGTGCAGAACTTCATCTCCGGCCTGATCCTGCTGACCGAGCGTCCGGTGAAAGTGGGCGACTGGGTCAGCCTGGCCGGTGTGGAGGGTGATATCCGCCGCATCAACGTGCGCGCCACCGAGATCCAGATGTCCGACCGCTCGACGGTGATCGTGCCCAACTCGCAGTTCATTTCGCAGAACGTGCGCAACGTGACCATGGCCAATGCCCTCGGGGTGGTCGGCATCACCCTTACACTGCCGCTGGAGACCGATCCGGCCAAGGTGCGCGAAGTGTTGCTGGCGGCCTACCACGAGCATGAGTCGATCCTCGATGCGCCGGCCTGTTCGGTGACGTTCAAGGACCTGACCAGCAGTGGCATGGTGATTGGCGTAAGCGGCTACGTGGCTTCGCCGCGGCAGGTGTCGAGCACCCGCAGCGACTTGTTGTTCACCATCCTCGGGCGCCTGCGCGATGAGGGCATTGCCCTGTCCTCGCAGCAGACCATGGTGCTGGTGCAGGAGAATGGCCGCCCGGCCGACGAGCCGGCGTGATGCTGTACAAGCAACTGCCTTGTGTTGCTTGTGCTGGCCTCATCGCTGGCAAGCCAGCTCCCACAAGATTGAACTAAGCGCGGTCGAGGTGGGAGCCGGCTTGCCGGCGAAAGGGGCGCAAGGCGCCCCCTGGCCTTTCAGTGCTGCTTGGCGCGCCTGATGCGCAGCAGAATCACCAGCAATACCAGCAGCACCGGCGGCGCCATCCCCAGCAAGGCTTCGCGCGCCGCCAGCCCCGCGCCCAGTACGTTCAGCCCGCCATACAGCAGCTTGAACAGGTTCAGCAGGTAGTACGTGATCGCAATGATCGACAAGCCTTCCACCGCCCGCTGGATCTTCACCTGGGCATCGGCCCGGGCATTGAGGCTTTGCAGGATCCCGGCATTCTGTTCTTCCATCTCCACCTGCACCCGCGCCTGCAACAGGTCGCCGAGGTTGGCCACGTTCTTTGCCAGTTGCTCCAGGCGCTGCTCGGTGGCTGCGCAGTAGCGCACGGTAGGCTTGAAGCGCCGCTCGATGAACACCCCCAGGCGCTGGCAATCGCCCACATGGCTTTCACGCAGTTCGCCCAGGCGCTCGAACACCAGTTGCGCATAGGCCTGGGTGGCGCCGAAGCGGTGGCGGGTCTTCACCGTGCGGCTGACCACCTGGCGCGACAGCAGGGCGATGGCTTCGAGCAACGCCTTGGAGTCATGCCCGGCGGCGCTGGCGCCGCGTTCGGACAGGCTCACCAGGGTCTTGTCGAAGGCGTCCAGCTCATGGCTCAGGGCCTTGGCCGTGTCCAGGGTCAGCGAGGCCATCATGCGGTAGGTCTCGATCTCCAGCAGGCGGCGGATCATGCGGCCCTGGCGGTAGGCGTTGAGGCGGCGGTTGATGAACAGGAAGCGGTTGGTGCCGTCGGCGGTCAGGCGGAAGTCGCTCCACACCGCGGCATCCCCACCGCCGACGCAGGAACCGCAAGGGTCCTTGAAGCCGTAGCGGGTGAGGTCCAGGCCCTGTTCATCGCGCACCAGCACCTGCACCGCGTTGATCACCTGCGCGGCCTGCGGGGCGATGGCCTTGGCCAGCACTTCTGGCAGCACCTGCCAGTCGCTGTCGCTGCTGGCGCAGGGCACGACCAGGGTCAGGGTGAAGAACTCGGTGTGCCGTTCCCATTTGAACGGGTGGCCGTCGAGCTGGGTGATGCCCTGGGCTGCGTACGGGTCGGGCGCCTCGGGGCAGCAGCGCTGCAGCAGTGACTGGCAGGCCGCGTCACCGCCGAGCAGGGCGAGGTGGAAGACATGGGCCGGGCCGTCGAAATACAGCGACGGGCGGGCGTGCAGTTCGTTGTGCAAGGTGGTGCGTTGAGGGTGCATGGAAGGCTGGCCTGGTGTTGTGGTTATGGGGCTACCAGGAAGTGGGACTTTGCGGGGAGGGGGGAAAGTCACGGGGGGCGCGTTGGTTTCGTCGCGATGACCGGACTGGGCGCTATATCGAGTCAACCTGACCGTATGGAATGAGTTCGTTGCTGTCTCGGATCAACAGCTGCATCAACTTGGGATGAATGAACAGTTTTTCCCGGCCAACCTGGATTTCCCGCAGCACACCGATGCCGACAAGTTCTTGAAGGTGGCGAGAGGCGGCCTGACGCTGAGCAATCTGCTTCTCTACGATATTGCCGATTCGACAGTAAGGTTGCTCGAAGATCACATCCACCAATTCGCGTGAGTAGAGCTTGGGCAGCTGTTCACGGACAAATCGAGCGGTGTGCTCAGAAAGCATGCGAATGGCATTGATCTTGGCGCAGGTCCATCGGGCGGTTTGCTCGATGGCATTGAGCATGAACACGATCCAAGGTTCCCACGCCTGGTTCTGTGTGACCTCAAGCAGAAGACGATAATAGTTACCGCGGTTGGCAATGATGAAGCGGCTGAGATAAAGAATAGGGAGATTGAGCAACCCTTGTTCAATCAGGAAGAGAATATTGAGCACTCGTCCGGTGCGGCCATTCCCGTCCGAGAACGGGTGAATGGCTTCGAACTGGTAGTGTGCGACTGCCAGGCGTACCAAGGGGTCAAGGTCTGTTTCGTTATGCAGAAAGCGCTCCCAGTTGGAGAGCAGCTCTCGCAGGTGAGACTCCCCTTCAGGTGGCGTGTAGATGATTTCTCCGGTGCGATCATTGGCAAGCTGAACGCCGGGCACCTTACGGATATCCATGTCGATGCCTTTGAGCGTGCGGCATATTTCCACCGCCGTATTGGTCGAGAGCGGACGCTCGCTGAGCGACTGGAAGCCCCGATACAAGGCGGTCCGATATCGTAGTGCTTCCTTGGTGGCTGCATCCGCATGGCCGTCATTGGACTGGGCGTGCTGAAAAAGCAGATCGGTGGTTGTGACAATACTTTCGATCTCGGAACTGTCTTTGGCCTCCAGAAGCGGAATCGTATTGATCAGCATCGTTTGGTTGGGGATCAGTTCTGCTGCTTGCTTCAACTCCCCCAAGGCCGTGCGTGCCTCAATGCAGTGCTTGAGCACTGTCCGGGTTTCAAGCTCGATAGCCGGTGGCAGAACAGGTATCTGGTTGAAAGGTTTTGTAGCCTGCCACCCTTGATTGAACGTGTTCATGAGTAAACGCCTGTCGGCAGAAAACATGTCGTCATTTTTGCTTTTCTGCGACACGTATTGTCAACATGTCGCTGGCAACGACATGTGTACGAAATATGTTTCTAGCGGCGGGTGTCGCGCAAGCCAAACTTGAGGTGGCGCCAAAGGGCTGCACAGCAGCCCCCACCATTCAATTGCCAACTTCCAATTCAGCAGGTGCGCTTCATCGCATGCTCCGCCAGCGCCCGCCCCATCTGCACGTTGTGCGCCGCATTCACCAGCATCCCCAGCCCGGGTTCCCCGGCCAGGGCGCAGCAGTACTCGTCGAGGGTGTCTTCGACGCCGCGCATGAGCTGGATGGCGTGAAGCAGCGCTTCGGCTCGGGGCATCTCGTCGTTGATGGTGAAGAAGGGGCGGGCGAGCGGTTTGGCGGGTGGTGGATCAGGAACGATCTTTTTCATGGTATGCACTCATTTCGGTTGAAAAGGTGCCGCCTCCAGACCCCTCTCACAGGATGAGGGTGGCAGCCGTACGCGGGGTGAGAGACCGGTCGAAATGAGCAAATGCCGGCCAGGCCTGGGCCTGCCCGCGCACAGCCGCCATGGCAGTGCTGCGTGCTGCATTTCGACGATGGCAGGCTCTCACACCCGGTCGCCATAACGACGACCCGGGGAAGTTAGTCCTGCTGATGGTCCTCGACAATTCAGACGCGTCCGCAGCGGGCGTAGGGTAATTCCCAAGCCGAGGGGCTTTGAAGCACTTTGTTTCAGGTTCGGAAATGTCTTACGGCTGGAGAGGGGGATTGGGTCGTGGGAGCGGCGGTGCGCCGATGCGACTTGCCCCGCGATTGGGTTCTGCATGCGATCGCATGAAGGCGGCGAGGTGTTCGCCTAGAGCCTTGTAGCGCCTATCAGATCGAGCGCCGCCCGCGCGGCGCATCGCTGGCAAGCCAGCTCCCACATCTATGGTTACCCCCATTTCTGCAATACTGTAGCGAGATGTGCGTGAGTTTGGTTTGCGTCAATCTATACGGCGTCGTGTGGGAGGTCA
>NZ_JAVYJF010000050.1:0-2752 GCF_032621715.1 Pseudomonas sp. zfem004
GGAAGAACTGAAAGCGGGTCTGGACGAGTACATCCGCTACTACAACCATGACCGCATAAAGCAGAAACTGAACGGCCTGAGCCCTGTCGAGTACAGGGCCCAGGCCGCTAGCTAATCTGTCCAACTTTTTGGGGGCAGTCCACAATGTGGGAGCGGGTTTACCCGCGAAGGGCTGCGAAGCAGCCCCAGCCCCCCCGTTCAAGCATCAAGGCTCAAACCCCTCGACGATGATCACCTCCGCCTTGGCCACCCCCTGGCGATGGCTGCAAGCCTCCTGATACAGCTCCGAGCGATAGCACGCCAGCGCCTGCTCGTATGAATCGAACTCGATCACCACGCTACGCTGAGGTGTGGGCCGCCCCTCCATCGCCTCGCTGCGCCCGCCCCGGGCAAGAAAGCGCCCACCGAAGGCAACAAACGCCGCCGGGGCGCGCTGGGTGTACTGCTGGTACTGCTGCGGGTCGCTGACGTCCACATGGGCGATCCAGTAGGCCTTCATCTGTCGTACTCCTGCTTCAGGGATATTTGTGTATGATGGTATACCATAAAAATCACCCGACCACCGTGAGCGTGCAGCATGGCATTCAACAGCATCGAAGAACTCCTCGAGGACTACCGGCAGGGCAAGATGGTCCTGCTGGTGGATGACGAAGACCGCGAAAACGAGGGCGATCTGCTGATCGCCGCCGAGCGTTGCGACGCCCAGGCCATCAACTTCATGGCCCGCGAGGCGCGTGGCCTGATCTGCCTGACCCTCACCGACGAACACTGCCAGCGCCTGGGCCTCGAACAGATGGTGTCAGCCAACGGCAGCGTGTTCAGCACCGCCTTCACCGTCTCGATCGAAGCCGCCACCGGCGTCACCACCGGCATCTCCGCTGCCGACCGGGCCCGCACCGTGGCCGCCGCCATGGCCCCCGATGCCCGCCCGGAACACCTGGTGCAACCCGGCCACATCTTCCCCCTGCGTGCCCGCGAAGGCGGCGTGCTGACCCGCGCCGGCCATACCGAGGCCGGCTGCGACCTGGCACGCCTGGCCGGCTTCACCCCGGCCTCGGTGATCGTCGAAGTGCTCAACGACGACGGCACCATGGCCCGGCGCCCGGACCTGGAAGTGTTCGCCGCCCGCCACGGGATCAAGATCGGCACCATCGCCGACCTGATCCACTACCGCCTGAGCACCGAGCAGACCATCAAGCGCATCGGTGAGCGCGAACTGCCCACCGTGCACGGCACGTTCCGCCTGGTCACCTATGAAGACCGCATCGAAGGCGGTGTGCACATGGCCATGGTCATGGGTGACATTCGCCGCGAGCAGCCGACACTGGTGCGCGTGCATGTGATCGACCCGCTGCGTGACCTGGTCGGCGCCGAATACGCCGGGCCCGCCAACTGGACGCTGTGGGCGGCGCTGCAGAAGGTGGCCGAGGAAGGCGCCGGGGTGGTGGTGATCCTTGCCAACCATGAGTCTTCCCAGGCGCTGCTGGAACGTGTACCGCAGCTGACCCAGCCGCTACGGCCCTACCAGCGTGGCCAGTCGAAGGTGTATTCGGAAGTCGGTACCGGCGCGCAGATCCTGCAGGACCTGGGTGTGGGCAAGCTTCGCCACCTGGGCCCGCCACTCAAGTATGCAGGCCTTGCCGGGTATGAGTTGGAGGTGGTGCAGAGCATCCCGTTCGAGCCTGGGATGCTTAGCTGAAGCACGCCTTCGCAATCAACCCGTGGGAGCGGGCTTGCCCCGCGATGGAGCGCGAAGCGCTCCTTTACCCGATATCAAATTGAGTCAAAGATGCCGCAATTTCAGGCTTTGCTGCCGCGTTGCGGCAGATCGCGGGGCAAGCCCGCTCCCACAACGTTGGATGACCATACTTTTCATACAAAACCTAAAGATCAGGAATGACGTTCCCGGTAATCCGTGAAGAACCGCTTTCATATCAAGTTCAGAGGGTCATTCGGATCGCTCTGGGCGTCGAGCATGGCGAAGATCTCGTCGGAGGTGACTACCTTGATCTCCGGCACCTTCGAGGCACGCTCCGCCGGCGCCATGGCCAATGGCTCGACACGGGTGTTGCCGGCCTGCGCCTGCCACCGCGCCAAGGCTTCGACCAATTGCGGCTGGCCGGCAAGGGTGCCGTAGACATCGGCCTCGCTGACCGGGGCGCGGCGCAGGCTGCCCAGGCGTGCATAGGTGGCCTCCAGGCGTTCCAGTTCCCGCTCGATCTGCGGCAAACTGGCTTCATGCGGGCGCCGGTAATGGTCGCCCAGCGCCAGCCGGGTGCGGCGCTCACGCAACTGCCTGTCGATCTCCTCCAGCGCAGCCTCCACCACTTCCAGTTCCCGTACGGTCACCGCCGGCGTGTGGTTGGCCAGCGCCTGCTGGTGGCGGCGCAGCATGGCCCAGCAGGCCGGGACATAGCTGCTGACCATGTAGTGATCGTTGAGGCTAAACGAGCGGTGCTCGGGCAGCTTGTCCACCTGACTCAGGTACTGGTTGCAGGCAGCTTGCGCGGTGATGGTGGTGCAGCCCGGGCTCCAGAGGATGGCCGACGCCTCCTGGCCACTGAGCTGGATCGGCATGAAGTGGCGCAGCTCGCCATGGTGCTCGTAGGGCTCGCCGTCCTGGTTGACCAGGCCTGTGTGCATGATCTTCACGCCCAGCGGGAAGCTGACCTGAGCCAGGATGGCGCCTGGGGCGATCAGCTCGTAGCGGGTGTTCATCCACGGCAGCGGCAGGTTGGGAATGAGGTCATCG
>NZ_JAVYJF010000006.1:0-48680 GCF_032621715.1 Pseudomonas sp. zfem004
GGTTAGTGTGAAACTCACAGACTTGCGCCGTACCTGTGGGAGCCGGCTTGCCGGCGATAGGGCCCGAATAAACAATACATAAACAACAGCTAAACATAGATAGCCGTATCACTGCTCTTGCTCTTGCTCTTGCTCTTGCTCTTGCTCTTGCTCTTGCTCTTGCTCTTGCTCTTGCTCTTGTTCTTGCTTCTAAGCGCGCAATAGTCCATGCAACACAAATTGCGACTTCAGGAGGCCGAGTGGAGGTGACTGGAGGGCCCAGGTGCGCAGCACCCTTCGGCGTAGCCGAAGGCGCGAGATGTAGACTTGCGTAGCAAGTCGGAGGCCGCGCGGGCCCGGAAGGCACCGGAGCGAGGGGACCCCGGAGCGCAGCGTAGGGGCCGTATGATGGGAGCGGGCGGCTTTGGTTACTTTGGCCAAGACCAAAGTAACCCGCCGTAAGGGCGGAAAGGTGACTAAAAGTCGCCATCGCCGCTGAATGCGCATACATCTATCAAAACAATCACACTGGGCCCGACCGCCGACCGCAATCTAGCTCCGATAAGCCCGAACAAACACCTCAACCGCCTCCCGCACATGCCCCTCCGCCTCATCCCCCGTAAGCGCCGGCGCACACCCAATCAGCAACCGATAATCCGGCGCCCCCTTCACCAGGCAGAAGAACTGCTCCGCCGCCTTCAACGGATTCTCGATCCGCAGCAACCCCCGCTGGTCGATCCCGCGCAGCAGCGCCTCCATTCCCGCGACCACCCGCTTGGGCCCGGCTTCATAGAAGTAATGCCCGAACCCCGGATCCTGGCTGCTCAGGGCAATGATCAGGCGGCTGAGCTGGACCGACTCGTCCGCGCTGATCAGCGCCTGGAACCCACGGGCGATGTTCAGCAGCACATCCATCAGCGCCGCCCCTTCGGGGTACTCGAAGATCAAATCGGGCAATTGCGCCTGGCACGTCGCCATGACCGCCGCACCGAACAGCGTCTGCTTGTCGGTGAAGTGGCTGTAGACCGTGAGTTTCGAAACACCTGCCGCCGCAGCGACCGCATCCATGCTGGTGTTGGCATAGCCAAGGCTGAGGAACAGCGACTTGGCGGCTTGGAGGATGGCCTCGCGCTTGGCCAGATCCTTGGGCCGGCCGGGGCCGATGGGTGCGTCAGTGGGCATGTGCAATCGTTACCTGCTGGGAAAGGTGAGCATCTTACCGGGTCGTGGACGATCCGGCTGTAGCGTGCGTCGCACAGCTATTATGGTTTTTCTCTCGGTAGACCGCTTCCCGGAGCTGATGCGCTGACTTAATATACTCGCCAGTATAAATATTCGTTGCGCCCCTCTGCCAAAGGTCCTTCATCATGTTGCGTCGCACGTTGTCCCTCGCCTTGCCCGCTGCCTTCGTGCTGCTGGCCGCTTGCGGCCAGGAGGCCGCGCCACCTGCTGCGCCGCGCCCGGCCCTGGTGGTCCAGCCCCAGCCTGCGGGCGCGTCGGCAGACAGCTACCCCGGTGAGGTGCGCGCGCGCTTCGAGCCTGAGCTGGCGTTTCGCATCGGCGGCAAGGTGAGCAAGCGCCTGGTGGAGGAGGGCCAGCGGGTCAAGGCCGAACAGGCCCTGGCCGAGCTCGATCCGCAGGACGTGCGCCTGCAACTGGAGGCCAACCGTGCCCAGGTGGCCGCCGCTGAAGCCAACCTGGCGTTGGTGCGCACCGAACGTGAACGCTACCAGAAGCTGCTTGACCGCCAGATGGTCAGCCACTCCCAATTCGATAACGCCGAAAACCTCTACCGTGCCGGCCTCGCTCGCCTGAAACAGGCCAAGGCCGAATTCGAGGTGGCCGGCAACCAGGCCGAGTACGCCGTGCTGCGTGCGCCCCAGGCCGGGGTGATCGCCAAGCGCCAGGTCGAAGTCGGCCAGGTGGTGGGCGCCGGGCAAACCGTGTTCACCCTGGCAGCCGACGGTGAGCGTGAGGTGGTGATCGGCCTACCCGAGCAACAATTCGCCCGCTTCAGCGTCGGCCAGGCCGTCAGCGTGGAACTGTGGTCGCACCCCAACGCCCGCTTCGACGGGCGTATCCGTGAGCTTTCGCCGGCCGCCGACCCGCGTTCGCGTACCTTTGCCGCTCGCATCGCCTTCACCTCCAACAACGCCCCGGCCGAACTCGGCCAGAGCGCGCGGGTGTTCATCGCCCACGCCGAACACGCGCCGCTGGCGGTGCCGCTCTCGGCGGTCAGCGCCGAAGCCGGGCAGGCCTATGTGTGGCGGGTCGGCAAGGACAACCGGCTGGAGCGCGCGGCGGTGCGCCTGGGGCCCTATGGCGCCGACAGCGTGCCAGTGCTCGAGGGCCTGCAGGCCAGCGACTGGGTGGTCGCCGCTGGCGGCCATGTGCTGCGCGAAGGGCAACAGGTGCGGCCTGTGGACCGCAGCAATCGAGATGTGAACCTGACGGCCAAGGAGTAAGTCCCGATGGGTTTCAACCTTTCCGCCTGGGCGCTGCGCAATCGCCAGATCGTATTGTTCCTGATGATCCTGCTGGCGGCTATTGGCGCCATGTCCTACACCAAGCTGGGGCAGAGCGAGGATCCGCCCTTCACCTTCAAGGCCATGGTCATCCGCACTTTGTGGCCGGGGGCGACGGCCGAAGAAGTGTCGCGCCAGGTCACCGAGCGCATCGAGAAGAAGCTGATGGAGACCGGCGAGTACGAGAAGATTGTCTCGTTCTCCCGACCTGGCGAGTCCCAGGTCACCTTCATGGCCCGCGATTCACTGCATTCCAAGGACATCCCCGAGCTGTGGTACCAGATCCGCAAGAAGGTCGCGGACATCAAGCACACCCTGCCGCCCGAGGCCCAGGGGCCGTTCTTCAACGATGAGTTCGGCACCACCTTCGGCAACATCTACGCGCTGACCGGCGAGGGCTTCGACTACGCGGTGCTCAAGGACTACGCCGACCGTATCCAGATCCAGCTGCAGCGGGTGAAGGATGTCGGCAAGGTCGAGCTGATCGGCCTGCAGGACGAGAAAATCTGGATCGAGCTGTCCAATGTCAAGCTGGCCACCCTGGGTGTGCCGCTGGCCGCGGTGCAGCAGGCACTGCGTGAGCAGAACGCGGTGAGTACCGCCGGCTTCTTCGAGACTCCCAGCGAGCGCCTGCAACTGCGGGTCAGCGGGCGTTTCGACAGTGTCGAGCAGATCCGCCAGTTCCCCATCCGCGTGGGCGACCGCACCTTCCGCATCGGCGACGTCGCCGAGGTGCAGCGTGGCTTCAACGACCCGCCCGCGCCGCGCATGCGCTTCATGGGCGAAGACGCCATCGGCCTTGCCGTGTCGATGAAGGACGGCGGTGACATCCTGGTACTGGGCAAGGCCCTGGAGGGCGAGTTCGCCCGCCTGGCCGAAGGGTTGCCGGCGGGCATGCAGTTGCGCAAGGTGTCCGACCAGCCGGCGGCGGTGAAAGCCGGCGTTGGCGAGTTCGTCCAGGTGCTGGTCGAGGCGCTGGCCATCGTACTGCTGGTCAGCTTCTTCTCCCTCGGCCTGCGCACCGGGCTGGTGGTGGCCCTGGCGATCCCGCTGGTGCTGGCCATGACCTTCGCCCTGATGCACTACTTCGGCATCGGCCTGCACAAGATCTCGCTGGGCGCGCTGGTGCTGGCGCTGGGCCTGCTGGTGGACGACGCGATCATTGCCGTGGAAATGATGGCGATCAAGATGGAGCAGGGCTACGACCGGCTCAAGGCGGCCAGTTACGCCTGGACCAGCACGGCCTTCCCGATGCTCACCGGCACCCTGATCACGGCGGCGGGCTTCCTGCCGATCGCCACGGCGGCGTCGAGCACCGGCGAGTACACACGCTCGATCTTCCAGGTGGTGACTATCGCCCTGCTGACCTCGTGGGTGGCGGCGGTGGTGTTCGTGCCGTACCTGGGCGAACGCCTGCTGCCGGACCTGGCCAAGCTGCATGCGGCGCGTCATGGCAGCGACGGGCATGCGCCCGACCCCTACGCCACGCCGTTCTACCAGCGCGTGCGGCGGGTGGTGGAGTGGTGCGTGCGGCGGCGCAAGACGGTCATCTTGCTGACCATCGCGGCGTTCGTCGGCAGTATCCTGCTGTTCCGCTTCGTGCCCCAGCAGTTCTTCCCGGCTTCTGGGCGGCCGGAGCTGATGGTCGACCTGAAGCTGGCTGAAGGCGCTTCGCTGAACAACACCGCCGAGCGGGTCAAACAGCTGGAAGCGCTGCTCAAGCAGCAGGACGGCATCGACAACTACGTGGCCTATGTCGGCACCGGCTCGCCACGCTTCTACCTGCCCCTGGACCAGCAACTGCCGGCGGCGAGCTTCGCCCAGTTCGTGGTGCTGGCCAAATCGCTGGAAGACCGTGAGCGCCTGCGCAGCTGGCTGATCGCAACCCTCGATGAGCAATTCCCCGACCTGCGCTCGCGGGTCACTCGCCTGGAGAACGGCCCACCCGTGGGCTACCCGGTGCAGTTCCGCATCACCGGCGAGCACATCGAGAAGGTCCGTGCACTGGCCCGCGAGGTGGCGGCCAAGGTGCGCGAGAACCCCCATGTGGTCAACGTCCACCTGGACTGGGAGGAGCCGAGCAAGGCGGTGTACCTGGACATCGACCAGGACCGCGCCCGCGCCCTGGGGGTGAGCACCGCGCACTTGTCGAGCTTCCTGCAGAGCTCGCTGACCGGCAGTACCGTCAGCCAGTACCGCGAAGACAACGAACTGATCGAGATCCTGTTGCGCGGCACCCCTGAAGAACGCCGTGAGCTGGGCAACCTGGGCAGCCTGGCGCTGCCCACCGACAACGGCCCGAGCGTGGCGCTGTCGCAGGTGGCCACGCTGGAGTATGGCTTCGAGGAAGGCATCATCTGGCACCGCAACCGCCTGCCGACGGTGACCGTGCGCGCCGACATCTACGACAAGGAACAGCCGGCCACGCTGGTGAAACAGATCCAGCCGACCCTGCAGCAGATCAAGGCCGGACTGCCGGACGGCTATCTACTGGAAGTCGGCGGCACGGTGGAGGACTCCGAGCGCGGCCAGCGATCGGTGAATGCCGGCATGCCGCTGTTCATCGTGGTGGTGTTGAGCCTGTTGATGATCCAGTTGCGCAGCTTCTCACGGATGTTCATGGTATTCCTCACCGCGCCTTTGGGGCTGATCGGCGTGACCTTGTTCCTGCTGGTGTTCCGCCAGCCGTTCGGTTTCGTCGCGATGCTCGGCACCATTGCCCTGGCGGGCATGATCATGCGCAACTCGGTGATCCTGGTGGACCAGATCGAGCAGGACATTGCCGCCGGGATGGAGCGCTGGCAGGCGATCATCGAGGCCACGGTGCGGCGCTTCCGGCCGATTGTGCTGACCGCGCTGGCAGCGGTGCTGGCGATGATTCCGTTGTCGCGCAGCGTGTTCTACGGGCCGATGGCGGTGGCGATCATGGGTGGTTTGATCGTGGCCACGGTGCTGACGCTACTGTTCCTGCCAGCGTTGTATGCGGCGTGGTTCAGGGTGAAGAAGGACTGAGTCTGGCAGGGAACTGTGATTGCGCGGCCCTGTGGGAGCGGCTTTAGCCGCGAAGCAGACGACGCGGTGGATGGCACCGGCTTTGCCGGTGTTCGCGGCTAAAGCCGCTCCCACAGGTAAGTGAGAACCCCTGTAGTAGCGGCCTTGTGCCGCGAATGGGCTGCGCAGCAGCCCTGTGGATCTCAGCTCAGAATCACAGTGCCCCGAACACCTTCTTGGCCAGGCTGGTAGCAGCCCCGGCCGGGTTCTGGCGAATGCTTTCTTCCTGTTTGCCGATCATTTCGAACAGACCGTCCAGCGCCTTCTCGGTCACGTAGTTCTCGATGTTGGCGTCATCCTTGATCAGCCCCAGGCCCTTGGCCTGCCCGGCAAAGCTGTTGTACTGCTGGGCCAGGCCAACCTTGTCGGTGGCCTGCTTGACGATCGGCAGGAACTTGGCGCGGATCTGCTCGCGGCTGCTCTTGTTCAGGTACTGCGTGGCCGAATCCTGACCACCGCTGAGGATGCCCTTGGCATCGGTCACGGTCATCTTCTTCACCGCATCCACCAGGATCGCCTGGGCCTGTGGCACGGCCGCTTCGGCAGCCTTGTTCATGCTGGCCTCCAGGGCGTCCACCTGATCACCCTTGCCGAACATCTTCATGGCCTTGGCGGCCTTGCCGAGGTTGCCTGGCAGCTCGATGCGCACATCGGGGTTGTTGCTGAAGCCGCCCGGGGTGCTCAGTTGCTTGACAGCGATCTGCGTGCCTTGGGTGAGGGCGTCCTTCAGGCCGCCGCTGGCGTCACTTTGCGACAGGTCGCCCAGCGACAGGGCCATGGCACTGGCCGACAGCAGTACGCCGGCACACAGGGTAGTGAAGCGCAGGGAGGTGCGAATCATGGATATTTCCTTATGGGCAATGAGGAGCGGGGGCTCAGCGGACCTGGTCGACCTTGATCCGTACCGGCTGCGCATCGCTGCCGTCGAGCTTCACGCCGTGGTGTTCGGTGTTGATGAACAGCAGCTTGCCGTCCAGTTCGATGCGCGCGCTCACCGCGTAGCGGTGGCCGGGCTTGATCTGGGCCGGGTCGTAGGTCAGGTGGAAGGGCAGTGGCACGTTGCCTTTCACCGGGCCATTCTGGCTGGCCAGGGTGACCGCCGGGGCGTCCATCAGCGACACGTCCTGCAGGGCCACGTTCAGGGTGGCGGCTGGCGGCAGGGCGATGCGCTGCAGGTAGAAAACTTCGCCATCGAGGCTGGCGTGGTTCGACGGGGTGTTGCTGGAGCACGCTGCAAGCAGGGTGGCGCAGCACAGGGTGAAAAGCTTTTTCATGGAATCTCCGGTGTACATGGCGCTGGCTTGTGGCCAACACCGGGGACTTTAGCGGATTTTCTTGCGGTGTGCGGCCTTCAATCCTGAGGCTGCTTTGCGGCCGTTCGCGGCGCAAGGGCCCGCAAAGCGGGCCCCGAGGCCATCACTCAGCCAATGCAGCCTCATCGCGGTGCAGCGCCACCTGGCGAATCGACAGACGCAACTCCGCCGACAGCACACGCTTGGCCACGCCTTCGGCCAGCTCGGCCAGTTTGTCGTGGTAACCCAGCTTGCCGTTGCCGTCGGGGCGCAGCACCCCTTCGCGCACCAAGGTCTGGATGAAGTGGCGGAACAGGGTCTTGTCGAAGAACTCCGGAGCGTTGAGCCCATGCAGGATCGACAGGCGCTGGGCCATCATCACGCAAAGCTCTTCCAGCTCTTCGGCAGTCAGCGTGTGCTGCCCGCTGTTGAGCAGCAACGAGGTGGCCATGTAGAAGCGCTGCAGGGTCTGGGTGATGGTGCGCGCCAGCAGCGTCAGCAGCACGAACTGCCGCGAGCTGGGTGCCGGGCGCAGGTACACGCCGTTCTCGAAACGCAGCAGGCCTTGCTCGACCAGCGCCGCCAGCCACTGATCGATGACCTCGTCCAGTTGCTCGGGCGCCCAACGCAGGAACAGCTCGGCCTGCAGATACGGGTACAGCGCCTTGACGTACTGGCCGACCAGGTCGCGGCTCATGCGCGAGCTGCTGAGGAAGAAGCTCGCCAGCAGCGCCGGCAGGGCGAAAATGTGCAGGACGTTGTTGCGGTAGTAGGTCATCAGCACCGCGTTGGCTTCGTCCAGATACAGGATGCGGCCCAGCGCGTCCTTCTGCTCGGCCAGCAGGTCCATGCCCAGCACATGCTTGATCAGCGCACTGCCGTCGCCCTCCGGCAAGGTGGTGTGGGGCGAGTAGGGCACCTGGCGCAGCAGGGCCAGGTACAGGTCGAGCACACGGGTCAGGGCGCGCTCATCGAGGGCCATGCGGCTGGTCGACAGCAGCGCCAGGGCCACCAGGTTGACCGGGTTGACCGCCGCCGCCTCGTTGAGGTGGCGGGCCACGGTTTCGCCCAGGCGCGTGGTGGTGTCGTTGAGCCAGTCCGGGCGGAACTGCGGGGCCAGTGGCTGCTCGCGCCAGCCGGGCTGCTGCTCGTCGAGGAAGCCGGCCAGGCGGATCGGTTCGCCGAAGTTGACATACACCTGGCCAAAGCGCTGCCTGAGGGCACCGAAGACCTTGAAGATGTCGAAGATCGACTCTTTCTTCTTGCTCGCGCCACGCAGCTCACCCAGGTAGGTGCGGCCTTCCAGCACCCGCTCATAGCCGATGTACACCGGCACGAACACGATCGGCGTACGCGACGAGCGCAGGAAGCTGCGCAGGGTGATCGCCAGCATGCCGGTGCGCGGCTGCAGCATGCGCCCGGTGCGCGAACGCCCGCCCTCGACGAAGTACTCCACCGGGAAGCCCTTGGTGAACAAGGTGTGCAGGTATTCGTTGAACACCGCGGTGTACAGCGGGTTGCCCTTGAAGGTGCGGCGCATGAAGAAGGCACCGCCACGGCGCAGCAGGCCGCCGATCACCGGCATGTTTAGGTTGATGCCGGCAGCGATGTGCGGCGGTGTCAGGCCATTGCGGAACAGCAGGTAGGACAGCAGCAGGTAGTCGATGTGGCTGCGGTGGCAGGGCACGTAGATCACTTCATGGCCGGGGGCGATGCCCTGCACCTGCTCGATGTGGTTGACCTTGATGCCGTCGTAGATCTTGTTCCAGAACCAGCTGAGCACCACTTCGAGGAAGCGGATCGCGGTGTAGGTGTAGTCCGAGGCGATCTCGTTGCCGTAGTGCAGTGCCTTGGCCTCTGCCTTGGCGTAGGGGATCTTCTCGCGCTCGGCCTCGTCGCTGATGGCCTGGCGCACCAGTGGGTCGTGCACCAGGCCCTTGACCAGGTTGCGACGGTGCGAGATGTCCGGGCCGATCACCGCGGTCTTGAGGTTGCGAAAATGCACGCGCATCAGGCGCTGGGCCATGCGTACGGTGCGCTCATGGCCTTTGTTGTGGCCCACCAGCTCGCGCAGGTGGATAGGCGCGGAGAACTGCACCCGGGTCTTGCGCCCCAGGATCAGGATGCTCAGCAGCCGACGCAGGCGCCCGGTGACCGCCCAGCTGTCGGCGAACAGCAGTTTCCAGGGGCTCGACTCGCTGGCCGGTGTCTGGCCCCAGAACACACTGACCGGGATGATCTGCGCGTCTTCCTCGGCATGCTGGCTGATCGCCGCGACCAGCCGCTCCAGGGTCGGTGGCGCGCCACGTTTGTCGTGGCGGCCGAGCCAGTCCGGGTCGGGGGTCAGGTAGAAGAACCCGGCAGGCTCCTGCAGCGGGCCGACCGCCACCGGCAATACCGGGCGTGGCAGCCCCGCTTTGGTGCATTCGTGGTCGATCACGGCCAGGTCGGTCAAAGATGGCGAGGGCAGGGCGTAGAACACCGGGCGGCTGCGGTCGAGCTTGAGGGTCAGCGAGGACTGGTTGATGGTCTCGGAGCGCACCCATAGGTACAGCACGCGGCGCAGGGCGCCGAAGATCAGGCGGCGCAGGGGGGAACGGGTCATGGGGTAGGTGCCCTGGGTGAAAAGTTTCGGTGTTTTTCTGGACGTTAGTCTGCCGTATCTGCGTAAGTTCAGCAAAAATCGGCAAAAATCAGGGCTGTAATGAATTTTTTTTGTTCCCTGTCATATACTCGGCCTGCCGCTTGCTTACTATTTGAGCAAGCTGCGACGGCAGGGGCGGTGAGCCCATGCCAGCAAGGCGATCTTCAAAATAAAAATCCGGAGTAGTGCAGATGTCGTCTCGTGAGACTGGGAATGTGAAGTGGTTCAACGATGCCAAAGGTTATGGCTTCATTCAGCGCGACGGTGGTGCGGATGTATTCGTCCACTATCGGGCTATCCGCGGTGAGGGGCATCGCACCCTGGTCGAAGGGCAGCAGGTGGAGTACGCACTCGTGCAGGGCCAGAAAGGCCTGCAGGCGGAGGATGTAGTCGGGCTCTAAGCCGCTGACTGCACGCTCAAGCTGCAAGTTGTCCGTGGAACTTGCAGCCTGATGCGATCATTTTTCAGTGTGTGCGCCAGGTGATTTCCTCTTCACCGTCGGCGCTGATGCGGATCCAGCGATCGGCATCTTCTTCCCCTTGTTCCTCTGTCCAGCTACCCGGTGCACAACGTACTTCGACGTTGAGTGCGGCGAATGCCGCGTGGGCGCAGGCGATGTCATCGGCCCATGGGGTCTGGTCGCTTTCCAGCAGCAGGCTGTTCCATTTCCCCACAGCCTTCGGTAACCAGGTGACCGGAATGTTACCGGCCGTGCACTTGAAGGTCTGGCCTTTCTGCTTCCATTCGCTGCACGGGCCCAGGGCCTCGGCCAGCCAGGCGGCGATCTGCTTGTGATCGACGTCGGCGTCCTTCAGGTAAATCTCGATATCGGGTTGGCGCATAAGGGGCTCCGGGGTGTGCTCAGGCTTGGCGCACAAAATAGTCATAACGCATGGAAACCGTGACTTCGAACGGCTCGGGCTGGTCGATCACCCGGGCGCGTTTCTCGGCGCTGGCGCGCCAGCCATGCGGGGTCATGGCCAGCAGGTCGGCGCGGGCCTGGGGCTCGGCCAGGCTCAGGCGGAACTCGAGCACTTCACCATGGGCGTGGGCCATGCCCTCGGGGACCAATGCCAGGTGCTTGTCATCGGCGTAGGGGCGTACTTCATCGTAGAGCACCTCGCGCAGTTCCATCAGGTGGCCGCTGGTCGGGCCGACCCGCATCAGGCCGCCGCCGGGGGCCAGCAGGCGCCGGGCCTCGTCCCAGTCGAGCGGGCTGAACACGCTGGCGATGAAGCCGCAGCTGGCGTCCTGCAGGGGCACGCGGGCCATGCTGGCGACCATCCAGGTGACCTGCGGGGCACGGCGGCAGGCACGCTTGACCGCCTCGCGGGAGATGTCCAGGGCGTAACCCTCGGCCTGTGGCAGCGCCTCGGCCAGCTGGGCGGTGTAGTAACCCTCGCCGCAGCCGATGTCCAGCCAGGCGCCTGGCTGGCGCTCGGCGGCCAGTTGCGCCAGGCGGCGGGCCACCGGCGCATAGTGGCCGGCGTTGAGGAAGCCGCGGCGGGCTTCGACCATGGCCTGGTTGTCGCCGGGGTCACGGCTGTTCTTATGCTGCACCGGCAGCAGGTTCAGGTAGCCCTGGCGGGCACGGTCGAAGCGGTGGCCGGCAGGGCAGGCCACGCCGTTGTCGAGCCGCGCCAGGGGCGCCTGGCAGAGTGGGCAGGCGAGCATCAGGCGAGCAACCGCACCAGGGTCTGGTAGTAGATCTCGGTCAGCAGGTCCAGGTCGCTGGCCAGGATGCGCTCGTCCACCTGGTGGATGGTGGCGTTGACCGGGCCGAGTTCGACCACTTGGGTGCCCATGGTGGCGATGAAGCGGCCATCGGAGGTGCCGCCGCTTGTCGAGGGCTGGGTGTCGCGACCGGTGGTCGCCTTGATGCTCGAGGCGACCGCGTCGAGCAGCTCGCCCGGCTCGGTAAGGAATGGCAGGCCCGACAGCGCCCAGTCGATCGACCACTCCAGCTGATGCTTGTCGAGGATCGCCGCAACGCGCTGTTGCAGGCCTTCGACGGTCGACTCGGTGGAGAAGCGGAAGTTGAACAGCGCGGTCAGTTCGCCCGGCACGACGTTGGTGGCACCGGTGCCCGAGTTGAGGTTGGAGATCTGGAAGCTGGTCGGCGGGAAGAATGCGTTGCCCTCGTCCCAGTGCTCGGCCGCCAGTTCCGCCAGGGCCGGCGCGGCCAGGTGGATTGGGTTGCGCGCCAGGTGCGGGTAGGCCACGTGGCCCTGTTTGCCGCGGATGGTCAGCTTGGCGCCGAGGGAGCCACGGCGGCCGTTCTTGACCACATCGCCGAGCAGGGTGGTGCTCGACGGTTCGCCGACGATGCACCAGTCCAGGCGCTCGTTGCGTGCCTTGAGGCGCTCGACCACGGCCTTGGTGCCGTGGTGGGCCGGGCCTTCTTCGTCGCTGGTGATGAGGAAGGCGACCTTGCCGCGGTGGTTCGGGTAGTCCTGCACGAAGCGTTCGCTGGCCACCACCATGGACGCCAGGCTGCCTTTCATGTCGGCGGCGCCACGCCCGCACAGCATGCCATCGGCGTCGATCAGCGCCTCGAACGGCTCATGCTGCCACTGCTGCACCGGGCCGGTAGGCACTACGTCGGTGTGGCCGGCGAAGCACAGCACCGGGCCGTCCTGGGTGCCGTGGGTGGCCCAGAAATTGTCGACGTCTTCGAAACGCATCGGCTCGAGCTGGAAGCCGACGGCGCCCAGGCGGTTCATCATTTGCGCCTGGCAGTCGGCGTCGACCGGGGTGACCGACGGGCGGCGGATCAGGTCGCAGGCCAGTTGAAGGGTAGGCGAGAGGTCGGCTGGGGCCGTCATGTGGACTCCGAAGGGCAAGGCAAGGCGGGCATTGTAGGGGCGACAGTCTAATGCAAAAAGCGTCAGGGCTGTGGGACAGGGGCGGGGTATGGCTTGGGAAAAGTTCAAGTTTCAGTAGGAAGTTTCCGTGCCTCCCTAGGAAATAGCCAGTGATGTGGCCCAAGGCCGGCTCCCTAACATGGCCCCTGCGTTTCACTCCACCACATTACTGGCTCGATTGGGTTACAAAATGAAAAATCTCGTCCCCCTGCTTACCTTGTGCGCGAGCTTGGTTGCCAGCGCCCCTGCTCTGGCGGCTTCGTCCACCGATGTATCTGTCACCGGCATGATCACCCCCGCCGCCTGTACCCCCTCCCTGAGCGGGGCGGGCAGCTTCGATTTCGGCAAGATCTCGGCGCAGGATCTGAACCAGGACAGAAACACCTCGTTCGAATCCCCCATGCAGCGCCTTACCGTTGCGTGCAGTTCCCCCACGCGCTTCGCCGTCGATGCCATCGACAACCGGGCGGGAACCGCGCACTCGGTCAGCGCATCGATGTTCGGCCTCGGTTTGAACGGGACTGAAAAGATCGGTGGCTACTGGATGGGGGTGCAAGGTGATGGCATCAACGCTGACGGCAACACCAACGTGACTCGCCTGAGCTCCAGCAATGGCGGTGCCTGGGCGCCGGTGGCCGGCGCCATCAGCTACCTGACCCATCGAAACGCCGCCGCCTCCCTGCTGGGCTTCGCGACGCAAGGTGACAGCGAGCCTAGCGCGATCAGCACGCTCTCGGCTGATCTGCAGGTCTTCATGGAAATCACCAAGGCCCGCGACCTGACCTTGACCAATGACATCGCCATCGATGGTTCGTCCAGCATCGAGGTGACCTACCTGTGATCGGGCGCGGGCGCGAGTGATGGCTATACGTCGTTCAGCACGCCCGTTTGTGCCCATGGGATACCTCAACCGAGGCTTTGTACCGCTGCATTTCTGTTACCACTTCAACAGTTGGATGAGTTCGATGATGAAAACCTATATCCCGTTCCTTGCCCTGTGCGCGACCCTGGCCGGCAGTGCCTCTGCCGTAGCAGCTTCCTCCACCGATGTCAGCGTGACTGGCATGATCACCCCCGCCGCCTGTACGCCGTCGCTTAGCGGCGCAGGTGATTTCGACTTCGGCAAGATCTCGGCGCAGGATCTGAACCAGGATGCGATCACCAAGTTCGAGTCTGGCATGCAGCGCTTGACCATCGCTTGCAGCGCACCCACGCGATTCGCCCTCGACGGTATCGACAACCGGGCAGGAACCGCCCACCTGGCGAACTCCATGTACTTTGGCCTGGGGCTCAACGGCACCGAGAAGATCGGCGGTTTCAGCATGGGCATCCAGCCGACCGGCCTCAATGCCGACGGCGATACTGACGTCACACGCATGCGTTCGGTAAATGGTGGTGCCTGGATGCCGGTGGCCAATGGTGTCGTCAACCTGGCCAGTCGAGGTGTAGGCGCGCCAGTGCTCCACGGTTTCGCCCTGCAAGGCGCAAGCGAGCCAAGCGCGATCAGCACCCTCTCGGCGGATCTGCAGGTGACGATGAACATCGTCAAGGCCACCGATCTCACCTTGACCAATGACATCAGCATCGACGGTGCCGCCAGCATCGAGGTGACCTACCTGTAATCAGCGGGGGGCGGGACGTGGTTCCCGTCCCCTCGTTGCAACACCTGGTACCGCTCAGGGAGAGCGCCCCAATGAAACCGTCACGCCTGTTACTGCTGGTGATGTGCACTGCCTCGGCGTCGCTGTCGTCGGCACGATCGACGACCGAAGTCAGTGTCACCGGCTCGATCACCCCGGCCGCCTGCGTACCCACGCTCAGCGGCGATGGCAGTTTCGAATACGGCAAGATCGGCTCGATCGAGCTGCATCCGGTGCACCGCACGCAGTTCGTGTCCACCCGGCAACGGCTGTCGATCACCTGCTCGGCACCCACCCGCTTCGCCTTGCGTGGTGTCGACGGGCGTGCGGGCTCGGCTGAATGGCCCGTGCATGACCGGCACTTCGGCCTGGGGCTGCACGGTGTGCAGAAAGTGGGCACCTACTTCGTGCTGTTCAAGGCTGAAGGGCTGACTCTTGACGGCAACACCCAGGTCGCCCGCCTGCGCAGCACTGACAACGGCGTCAGCTGGCAATTGGTGTCCACCGCCGACAGTCCATTGCCCAACGAGGGTGGCGCGGGGCTGATCGGCTTCGCCCCGGCGGGAGGTGTGCAGCCGTCGGCGATTCGTACCCTCGAGGCTTTGATCGAGGTGGACATGCACCTGGCGCCCGGCCAGTCGTTGACCTTGACCGACGAGGTGCCCATCGATGGCGCCTCGACACTGGAAGTGTCGTACCTCTGAGGCCCGCTTCGGCCTGACGGCCCTCGCATTCCCCGAGCCGCGCAAGACGGAGGGAGAGAGCCCTTTTTCCCCAACTGAACTTTCACCCGGTTGCCGCGGGCGGCCGGGTCATGCCTGGAGTTTGCCATGCCCTACATCCCACGTTGCCTGTCTCGCCCCTTGCTGGCCAGCCTGCTGGCCCTGGCCTTGCCGCTGCCCTCCTGGGCCGACGGCATGATCCCGGAAACCTCCGTGGTCATCGTCAAGGAAGAAGACGGCGAAGCCTCGATCAAGGTACGCAACAGCGACGGCGCCGCCGCCTTGCTGCATGTCACCCTGCAGGACTTGCCCGAGGACACCGAGCCGCTGTTGTTCCTGTCGCAGCCGGTATGGCGGGTGGAGGCTGGCAAGGAGCAACTGGTGCGCTTCATCCTGCGCGGCGACAAGCCACTGACCACCCAACGGCTCAAGCGGGTGATCTTCGAAGGCATCCCGCACTCCGCCGATACCAAGGCGCAAGGCTTGGCGAAGGTCGGCGTGAGCCTGCGCCAGAACCTGCCGGTGATCATCCACCCCAAGGGCCTGGCACCCAACCGCACGCCCTGGACCGCACTGCGCTGGCAGATGGCAGAAGGCAAGCTGAGCGTGCGCAACGACTCGCCCTACGTGGTGCGCCTGGCCCAGGAGCTGAAGCTGCTGCCCAGTGGCCAGGCCGCGCGGTTGGCACGCAGTTATGTGTTGCCCGGCGATACCTTGGAGATCGCCGTCGATGGTGGCCTGCAAGGCACGCCGGAAAAGGTCAGGCTGTTCCCGGCGACGGTCTACGGCTTTGCCGTGGATGCCCATGAGGCCGCGGTAGTGGCGGGTGGTGCCTGAGATGCGTTGGCGATCTGCTGGCCGCTGTGTCGGCCTGCTGGCGCTCGGCGCCGCCGAAGCGATGGCCGAGGCACCGATGAGCTTCGATGCCGAGCTGTTGCGCCTGCGTGGCATCGACCCGGGCCTGGTCGACTACCTGAGCCAATCGGCGCGCTTCACGCCAGGTACGCATCGGGTGAGCCTGAGTGTCAACGACCAGTCCCGTGGGCGGGTCGAGGTACGTTTCGATGCCGCTGGGCAACTGTGTTTCGACCGGCACCTACTCGACGCCGCCCGCTTGTTGGCGCCTGAGGAGGCAGGCACGGATGACGGCCATTGCCAGGATTTCCTTGGCCGCTACGGTCAGACTCAGATCATTCTGGAGCCCGAGTCGGCACGTGTCGGTCTGGTGGTGCCGACCCAGGCGCTGCGCCCGGTCGAGACCACTCAGGACCTGTCCGCCTACCACACCGGCGGGCTCGCGGGGGTGCTCAATTACGAACTCTCGGGCCTGCGCAACCGGTTCGAGGGCAGCAACAGCGACTACTGGTCGGCCAGCACCGAGCTGGGCTTCAACGCCGGCGACTGGATCGTGCGCAGCCACCAGATCCATACCGCGATGGACGGCGTGCGCCGCAGTGAATTCCTCGATGCCTATGCCCAGCGCACCTTTGCCGAATTGGGCACGGTGTTCCAGGCCGGGCAAATCAACCTGGTCAACCCGGTGCTGGCCGGCGCGCGGGTCGATGGCATGCAGTTGAGCACCGAACAGGCACTCGACGGCCCCGTGAGCCGCAGCGCCATCGAAGGGATCGCGCAAACCCAGGCACGGGTAGAGGTACGCCAGGCCGGCGCGCTGATCTATTCCACCGTGGTGCCGGCCGGGCCGTTCGCATTGGCCGACCTGCCGCACCTGGATCGCCTGACCGACCTGGAGGTCACGGTGATCGAGGCCGATGGCGCACAGCGTAGTTTCACCGTGCCGGCAGCCTTGGTGGCCCTGGACATCCCCGCGCCGGGATTCACCCTGGGTGCGGGCCGCGTGCGCGAGAATGCCGACGTGGCCGCCGACCCTTGGGTACTCAGCGCGGGCTGGACCCAGGCCCTGGACCGCTCGACCACTTTGAGCAGCGGCGCGCTGATGGCCAGCGGTTATCAGGCCGCGGGCCTCGGGGTGGGCGTGCAGCCATGGCTGGGCTCGCAGATCCAGTGGATGATTCAGGCGGCCAAGGCCAGTGACCTGGACACCCAAGGCCTGCAGAGCCAGCTGTCGCTGTCCCAGCAATTGACCGAGCAATGGGCCGTCAACGGCGCCTACACGCAACAGACCCAGGGCTACCGAGACTTGCTGGACAGTTTTTCCGTGGACGACGAGGCCGGGGCCCGTGGCCGTGCGAAACGCCAGTACAGCATCGGCTTGTCCTGGGTCCAGCCCTGGGTGGGCAGCCTCAGCGGCGGGTTCTCCCGCGCCGCGTTGCATGACGGGGGCGAGTCGAGCCGTGCCTATGCCTCATGGAGCCGGCGTTTCGGTGAGGTCTCGCTGTCGGCCAGCGCCGAATGGAACCTCGGTGGCAGCAGCAACCTGGGCAATGCCGCCTACCTCAGCTTGAGCATGCCGTTGGGGCGCGAACGGCGCCTGCGCGCCTCGCTGCGCGAAAGTGGCGGCGATCACCGCCTGGGCCTGTCGATGCAGGAACGTGTAAGCGACACCTTCAGTTACCGCCTCGGTGCCGAGCGCGACAGCCGCGACCGCTTGGTCGATCTCAGCGCCGGCATGTCCGCGCTGCCTCGCTACACCCAGCTCGACCTCAACTATGCCGGCTATGGCAGGGGCAACCGCAGCCTTGGGCTGGGCATGCGCGGTGGGATCGCCGCCCATGCCGAGGGCATCACCTTCGCCCCGTACGCGGTGCAGGACACCTTCGCCCTGGTCTCGGTGGGCGAGTTGCCGGGGGTGAAGCTGACGACGCCGGCAGGCCCGGTGTGGACCGACGACGACGGTCAGGCGCTGGTGGCGCAACTGGCGCCCTATGGCAGCAGCACGGTGGAAGTGCAGCCACGCTCGTTGCCGCGCAACGTCGACCTGGTCAACGGCGTGGAGCTGGTCCAGGCCGGGCGCGGCGCCGTGGCCAAGGTCGATTTCCAGGTGAACAGCACCCGCCGCGCGTTGCTCCAGGCCAGCGACGATGCCGGGCAGCCGCTTCCGGGAGGGGCGATGGTCACCGACGAGCAAGGCCAGTTCGTCACCCTGGTGCAGGAGGGCGGGCTGGTGTTCGTCCACAACCTGCAGGACCAACGGCGACTCTGGGTGAAACCGGCCGACCGGCCCGCGTGCGAGCTGCACTACAGCTTGCCCGACGCCAGCGACCTTGACGCTTACTTCGAATCCACCACGGCCTCGTGCCGGACCCTGTGACGGAGCCTGCCATGCACTCTCTTTTTCGCGGCATCGCGCTGCTCTTCGGTGGCCTGTGCCTGCTGCCGTCCTACAGCCACGCCGAGGACTGCCAGGTGTCCGTCAGCCAGCCTGTGGTGGACTTCGGCCGGTTCAATCGCACCACCTTGAAGGCGCAAGCGCAGCAGCTGATGCTGGGCACGCGCAACCTGGGGCTGACGGTGAGCTGCCCACGACCGCAGGACCTGACGCTGTTCTTCCGCGCCCCCATGCTCGATGGCACGCGTTTCGGCCTGGGCGACCAGGGCAGCTATAGCCTGCGCCTGGAACAAGCCCAGCTCGATGGCCTGCCAGTCGAGTTGGGCCGGCTCAAAGCCCCAGGGCAAGCACCGGTCGCCAGCGGGCCGGTGCTGGACTGGTTGCCGCAGACTCATTTGGCCCCCCTTCGCGACGGCCGGTTGGCCCAGGGGCGTCTGTTCAGCGCGCGCCTTGAGGTTCAAGGCCGGGCCGATGCCGCCGTACTGGGCAAGGGCGATGCGCTGCTCTGGCAGGGTGGTGGCGTTATCGAGGCAGCAGGCGCCAGCCGACCTCTGGAGCTGCAGGCGGCATTCGCCCCGGTGGCCTGTACGCCCCAACTGGGCAATGGCGGGCTGGTGGGTTTCGGGCGCATTCCCGCCCGGCAACTGGGCCAGGACGCAGGGCGCAGTTGGCACCGCGCCGTTTCGTTGAATGTGCGTTGCGATGCGCCGACGCGCTTCGCCATCAGTGCCCGGGACAATCGTCCAGCCAGCGTAAGAGCCTTCCCGGGCCTGGTGAATGGGGCGCTGTTGTTCGGCGTCGGTAATACCCGCGCGGGCCAGGCGCTGGGCGGCTATGCGGTGTCCATCGAACCCGGCGCCCAGGGCGATGGTACGTCGCTCTCGGTGCTGCAGGCCCAGGCCAATGCCCGGGCATGGCAGGCGCCCTCGGGGCCGGCTTATCTGGCCCCGGACCGACGCCTGCTGGGGTTTGCCAAGGCGGCAGGCAGCGACCGCGATCCATCGGCGATCAGCCACCTGAGCGGCCTGCTCAATATCGACCTGTTCCTGGCACCCGCCGGGGCATTGACCCTCGACGAGGAAGCGCCGATCGACGGCGCGGCCACCCTCGAAATCATCTACCTCTAGTGATCCGATGTGAAACCAAGGAGTGACTTCTCATGAAAATCGCTGCGGCAACGCTACTGGCCGTGATAGCGGCACCCTGCGCCCAGGCGCAATCGACCGTGGAGCTGAATGTGCGGGGCAGCGTCACGCCGGCCTCGTGCACGCCCGCCCTGACCGGCGGCGGGGTGGTGGACTTCGGCCGCATCTCGGTGCAGGACCTGAGCCAGACCCAGCGCACGCAGCTCAAGCCCAGGCCCATCGGCCTGAGCATCAGCTGCGACGCGGCCACCCGTTTCGCCCTGCGCATGAAGGACAACCGTGATGGCACCGCGCTGGTGAACAGTGGCATCTACTACGGCCTGGGGCTGGACCGGCGCGGCAACCGTATTGGTCTGTACGAGGTGCAGTTCGACCCGAGGCGCATCCAGGCCGATGCGCTCACCCAGGTCTACATCACCGATTCGACCAGCGCCGGGCAGGGCTGGCACGCGGCCGACCTGCAGGTCGACCGGATCGGTGCCAACGACATGCTGCTGGGCTTCAGCGATACCCTGGGCAGTGTCGCCGGCCCTGTGCCTGTCCGTGACCTCACCGCCACCTTGATGGTCCAGGTGGTGGTGGCACCGACCGATACGCTGGATACCAGCGATGACATCGCCTTCGATGGCGAAGGGACGATGGAGGTGGTGTACCTGTAGCGGCGCAGAGTCCCTCGCGGGGCTCGACGCCGCAGGTTCAGGCCTGGCCTGCGGTTGCCGGTTCGCTGGCGTGCGCAGGTTTGGGCAGCGACGACAGGAAAGCCATGATCAGCGCCGCCAGGTACGGCAGCGACTGCACCAGCAGCATGGCCACCCAGAAGCGCATGTCCGAGCTCGGCAGGCCCTGTACCAGATAGATCCCGGCAGCGGCGCCCCACAGCAGCAACATGATGAACAGCTCTTCCCGCGCTTCGGAAATTGCCACCAGCAGGCCATGGCTGTCGGCGTTCTTCGGCGTGCGGAAGAACGGCATGCTGCTGGTGAAGAAGCCGTACAGCACCGCCTTGGCGATGGTGTGCGACAGCGCAAGCCCCGCCAGCGCGGCGGCGAAGGCGTCCTTCAGGTCCACCCCCACCGCGCGCCGGTACAGGAACACGATCTTGCCGACCTTGAAGAAGAACAGCGCCAGCGGCGGGATGGCGAACATCATCAGTGGCGGGTCGACCCGGTGCGGCACGATGATCATCGCCGCCGACCACAGCAGTGCACCGACGGTGAAGAAGATGTTCATGCCATCGGCGATCCACGGCAGCCAGCCGGCCAGGAAGTGATAGCGCTGGCCGCGGGTCAGCTCGCTGTCCTTGCCGCGCAGCAGGGCGCCGGCATGGTGCTTGATGATCTGGATGGCGCCGTACGCCCAGCGGAAGCGCTGCTTCTTGAAGTCGATGAAGGTGTCGGGCATCAGGCCCTTGCCGTAGCTGTTGTGGGCGTAGGCGGCCGACAGGCCTTTCTCGAACACCCGTAGGCCCAGCTCGGCATCCTCGCAGATGCACCATTCGGCCCAGCCCAGCTCTTCGAGCACCGAACGCCGGGTCATGGTCATGGTGCCGTGCTGGATGATCGCGTCACGGTCGTTGCGGGTGACCATGCCGATGTGGAAGAAGCCCTTGTACTCGCTGTAGCACAGCTTCTTGAAGGCGCTTTCGTGCTGGTCGCGGTAGTCCTGGGGCGACTGCACCACGGCGATTTTCGGATCGGCGAAGTGCGGCACCATGTGCTTGAGCCAGTTGCGGTCGACGCAGTAGTCCGAGTCGATCACCGCGATCACTTCGGCGTCCTTGGCGGTGTGCGGGATCAGGTAGTTGAGCGCGCCGCCCTTGAAGCCGGCCAGGGGCGCGACATGGAAGAACTTGAAGCGCTCGCCCAGCTTTTCACAGTGGGCCTTGAGCGGCTCCCACACGGCCGGGTCCTTGGTGTTGTTGTCGATCACCAGCACTTCGTAGTCGGGGTAGTCCAGCGCGGCGAGGGCGTCGAGGGTCTGCTTGACCATCTCGGGCGGCTCGTTGTAGCACGGCACATGCACCGACACCTTCGGGCGATAGGCGCTGTCGGCGTGCACCGGCAGGAATTCCCGCCGCCTTTTGTGTATCCACACCGCCTCGGCCAGTTCGTGGGCCTCGGTGAGCAGGACGATGAATACACCCAACGCACCAAGCGCCAGCAGTATGCCCACGGTCAGGCTGAACAAGGTGCTGTACTGCTGGCTGTAGTCGTAGGCGATCCACACCAGCACCGACCCGCACAGGAAGGTGATGAAGGTGAGGAAGGTGCGCCCACGCTGGCGCAGCGCCGAGCCATCGATGAACAGCACCATGAGCGCGATCATCGCCAGCACCACCGAGGCCACGGCCAGGGCGCGCCACTGCGGGATGGCGACGATCGGGCCTTCGAAGTTGAACTTCTGCTGGCGCTCGGCGTTGAACACGCCCCAGTACGCACCCACCGAGCCTTCGTCGCTGGCTTTCCACGGCTGGTCGTAGGCTTCGATGACGAAGTAGTTGTAGCCGCGGCGGTTGAGGGTATTGACCAGGGTGCGCAGGTAGATGGCCTGGTCGGCCTGGGTGGCGTCGGCGCCGCCGCGCATGCGGCCATTGCTCGGCCAGCCGACCTCCGAGAGCAGCAGCGGCTTGCGCGGGAACTGCTTGCGCAGCTCGCGGGCGCGGTCGAGGACGAACTGCACCGAGTCCTGCATCGGCACGAACTCCCAGTACGGCAGGATGTGCGCGGCGATCAGGTCGACATGCTTGGCAAGCTCGGGATGTTCCTTCCAGATGTGCCACTGCTCACTGGTGGTCACCGGCACTTTCACCGCCTTGCGCACGCGGTCGAGGTAGGCGATCAGTTCCTCGGGGGTGACTTCTTCGCGGAACAGCGCTTCGTTGCCCACCACCACCCGCACGACGCTGCGCGAGGTGTTGGCCAGGCCGATGGCTTTTTCGATCTCACGCTCGTTGCGCTCCAGGTCCTTGCTGATCCAGATGCCCAGGGTAACCCGCAGGCCCAGTTCCTCGGCCAGGCGCGGCACCTCGGCCTGGGTGCCTTCGACGGTATAGATGCGGATGTTGTCGGTCAGCTTGTTCAGCTGTTCCAGGTCCTGGCGAATCTCGTCCTCGCTCGGGTACTGGCCCTTTTGCGGGCTTTCACCGAGGCGGAACGGCGAATAGGAAAAACCGGAGATCTGCTCCGGCCAGGCAGGGGCGGACACCGGGCGGTTGATGAGCGCCCAGAACCCGGTGAACAGCGCGGCGATGGCCAGGACCACCACCAGGTTGAGGCCGAATTTGCGTGATGACATAAGGGTTCGAGGTTCCGAAACTGAGGGCGGGGCGCTGTCTTCGGTGCGTCGGTCCTACGCTTGCCGAAGAAGGCAGTCCGTTGGATTTTCGACAGAGGATGAAGTTCTGTAGCCGCCTGATTGTCGTGCAGATCTTTTTGTCTGATAGGACATTAAAGCAGGCTTGGCAGGACACTTGCCAACGGCAGCCCTTAATCCAGGCGCTTGGCTTATACTGCGCGCCGATTTTTGAGGTATTGGCCTGGGGTACGAACATGAGCACAGAAGATCCACGCTTTGCCGGTGTCGCCCGGCTGTACGGCGATGACGGGCTGCAACGCCTGCGCCAGGCCCATGTTGCCATCGTCGGCATCGGCGGGGTGGGCTCGTGGGCGACCGAGGCCCTGGCACGCAGCGGCGTGGGTGAAATCAGCCTGTTCGACCTCGACGATGTCTGTGTCAGCAACACCAACCGCCAGGCCCATGCGCTGGACGGCCAGGTGGGGCGTCCCAAGGTCGAGGTGATGGCCGAACGCCTGCGGGCGATCAACCCGGCCTGCACGGTGCATGCGGTGGCCGACTTCGTCACCCGCGAGACCATGGCCGAGTACATCACCGAACAGATGGATTGCGTGATCGACTGCATCGACAGCGTGATGGCCAAGGCCGCACTGATCGCTTGGTGCAAGCGGCGCAAGATCGCCATCATCACCACCGGCGGCGCGGGTGGGCAGATCGATCCGACGCGCATCCAGGTTGGCGACCTGAACAAGACCTTCAACGATCCGCTGGCCTCGCGGGTGCGCTCGACCCTGCGCCGGGATTACAACTTCTCGCGCAATACCAGCCGCAATTACCAGGTGCCTTGCGTGTTTTCCAGCGAGCAGCTGCGCTACCCCAAGGGCGATGGCAGCGTGTGCCTGCAGAAGAGCTTCGTCGGTGAGGGCGTGCGGCTGGATTGTTCGGGCGGTTTTGGCGCGGTGATGATGGTGACCGCGACGTTCGGCATGGTGGCGGCGAGCAAGGCGGTGGAGAAGCTGGTTGCCGGCGCGCGGCGGCCGTCGGAGCGGGTCAAGGCTGAATAGACGGCGTTTGCTTCTTCGCGGGTAAACCCGCTCCCACAGGTGCGCGTGAACCGCAAAGCCGACGCAAGACCTGTGGGAGCGGGTTTACCCGCGAAGAAGGCGCCACCGATTCACCGGTTGGAGGCGAGCTCAGCCATACGCTGCAACACCGCATGCAGCCCATTGCTGCGCGATGGCGACAGCTGGCGCTCCAGTCCCAGTTGGCTGAACCAGTCGCCCAGATCCACCTTGGCCAATTCATCACTGGCCAGCCCCTGCACCCTGACCAGCAACAGCGCCAGCAACCCGCGCAACAACCGCGCATCGCTGCTGGCCTTGAACCGCCACTGACCGTCCATCTGCGCGGCCACCAGCCACACCAGGCTCTCGCACCCATGCACCCGGTTGGCCTCGGTTTTCTCACTGTCGTCCAGCGCTTGCAGCCGATCCCCCCACTGCATCAGCAGCCGTGCCCGTTGCTCCCAGCCGCGTGCCTGCTGGAAACTCTCCAGCGCCTGGCTGGCTTCTGGCGACAGGCTCATCGCAGCAGCTCCAGGCCTTGGTCGAGCGCGTCGAAGAAGCGCTGCAGGTCATCGCTGTCGCTGTACAGCCCCAGCGATACGCGGATCGCGCCCTCCAGTCCCATGCCCTTGAGCAGCGGCATGGCGCAATGATGCCCGGCGCGTACGGCAATGCCCTGTTCGGTCAGCAGGTGGGCGATATCGGCGTTGTGCACACCTTCGATGATGAAGCTGGCCAGCGCTGCCTGTGGTGAACCCAGCAGGCGAATGCCTTCGCGATCCCCCAGGCCCCGCAGCAGTTGCTGGTGCAGGCTGGCCTCATGACGGGCAACGGCCTCGCCATCGAGGCTGGCCAGGTAATCCAGGGTCGCCCCCAAGGCGATCACGCTGGCGATTGGTGGTGTGCCGGCCTCGAAGCCCAGCGGCGCGGGACGGAAACTGGCGCTCTGGTACTCGGCCATTTGCACCATTTCGCCACCGAACTGCCAGTGGCGCAGCAGCGCCAGGGCCTGCTGGCGGCCATACAGCACGCCGACACCGTCGGGGCCGTACAGCTTGTGGCTGGAGAACACGTAGAAGTCGCAGCCCAGTTGCTGCATATCGTGCCGGCCATGCACCACGCCCTGGGCGCCGTCGACCACGGTCAGCGCGCCTTGGGCCTGGGCGTGCGCCAGCAGGGGAGCCAGGGGTTGCCAGGTGCCGAGCACGTTGGACAGCTGGCTGATGGCGAGCAGGCGAGTCCGTGGGCCGATCAACTGCAGGGCCTGGTCCAGATCGACATGGCCCTGTTCATTCACCGGCAACACCACCAGGCGCAGTTGACGCCGTTGCGCCAGCTGCTGCCATGGCAACAGATTGGCGTGGTGTTCCAGGGCGCTGACGGCGATTTCGTCGCCGGCCTCGAAGCGGTGTTCCAGGCCATAGGCCAGCAGGTTAAGCGCTGAAGTGGCGCCATGGGTGAAGACGATCTGCCGCGAGTCGGCGCCATTGAGCCAGGCGCAGGCTTTGTCACGGCTGGCTTCGAAGGCTTGGGTGGCGAGGGCGCCCGGCAGGTGCTGGGCACGGTGCACGTTGGCCGCGCCATGGCCGTAATAGTGGCTCAGGGCGTCGAGCAGGGCCTGCGGTTTCTGCGTGGTGGCGGCGCTGTCCAGGTAGGTCTGGTGCTGGCGTTGCAGGGCGGCGATGGCGGGGAAGTCGGCACGCCAGGGGGAGGGCTGGAACATGTTCGCGGGGCCTGGAATGAAAAATCGGGGCGGGCCTTGCGGCCAGCCCCGATCTTATCACTTCGAACCCGCAGGTTCTCAGTTGTGGGCGTGCAGCGCCTCGTTCAGCTCGATGGCCGACTTGTGGGTCTTGCACTCCACCGCGCCGTTGAGCGAGTTGCGGCGGAACAGCAGGTCGGTCTGGCCGGCCAGGTCACGGGCCTTGACCACCTTGACCAGCTGGTTGTTTTCGTCCAGCAGGTTCACCTTGGTACCGGCGGTGATGTACAGGCCGGCTTCCACGGTGTTGCGATCGCCCAGCGGGATGCCGATACCGGCGTTGGCGCCGATCAGGCAGCCTTCGCCGACCTTGATGACGATGTTGCCGCCACCGGACAGGGTGCCCATGGTCGAGCAGCCGCCGCCGAGGTCCGAGCCCTTGCCGACGAAGACGCCAGCGGAGACGCGGCCTTCGATCATGCCCGGGCCTTCGGTGCCGGCGTTAAAGTTGACGAAGCCTTCGTGCATGATGGTGGTGGCTTCGCCGATGTAGGCGCCCAGGCGTACGCGGGCGGCATCGGCGATGCGCACACCGGCCGGCACGACGTAGTCGGTCATCTTCGGGAACTTGTCCACCGAGAACACTTCCAGCAGTTCGCCCTTCAGGCGCGCTTCCAGTTGCAGTTCGGCCAGTTCGGCCAGGTCGACCGCGCCCTGGTTGGTCCAGGCCACGTTCGGCAGCAGCGGGAAGATGCCGGCCAGCGAAACGCCGTGTGGCTTGACCAGGCGGTGCGACAGCAGGTGCAGCTTGAGGTAGGCCTCTGGGGTGGACGCCAGGGCACCGTCTTCGGCCAGCACGGTGGCGACCAGCGGCTTGTGGCTCTCGGCCAGGCGGGTCAGCAGGGCGGCCTGGGCGGCATCGACGCCTTTCACGGCTTCGGCCAGCTGCGCGGCCTGGGCGTTGCTGAAGGCGATGGCCTGGTTGCCACCTTCATAGCCAAGGATCGGCGCGATGGCGGCGACCAGCTCGGCGGATGGGTTGAGCAAAGGCTGCGCGTAGAAGACTTCCAGCCAGGCGCCCTGGCGGTTCTGGGTGCCGACACCGAAGGCCAGGCTGAACAGGGTATTGGACATGTGATTACCTCGTGCGAAATAGGGTAGGGGCTCAGGCCAGGGCAGCGGCGTACAGGTCGGGCTTGAAGCCGACCAGGGTACGCGCGCCAAGGTCCAGCACCGGGCGTTTGATCATCGACGGCTGGGCCAGCATCAGCTCGACGGCCTTGGCCTGGTCGAGGTCTGCCTTGCTGGCGTCGTCCAGCTTGCGGAAGGTGGTGCCGGCACGGTTGAGGATGACTTCCCAGCCGTGTTCGTCGCACCAGCGGTTCAGGCTGTCACGGTCGATGCCTTGGGTTTTGTAATCGTGGAATTGGTAGGCGATGGCCTTGTCTTCGAGCCAGGTACGCGCCTTTTTCATGGTGTCGCAGGCTTTGATGCCGTAGAGAGTGTAAGCCATTGAATGCCTGGGGCTGCCGGGCCTGGCCGGGCGTCCCCGATGCTCCTTGAAGACTGGGTGGGGGCGATTATGCGATATCAAGGGTGCTGGCGCCACGGCTGCGGGCCAGAAGGTACGGCTTGAGGTGTGTCATTCGCGTGCGGGTAGCATTGTGTTACATATTCTGGGTCTGGTTGCGACTATCGTGGAGCGGTCCAGCCTAGCCGGTCGCCGCTAACATATTGTTTCAAAGGCGATGTTTCGCCCCCGCTGTCGTTGTTTCGATTACACAGGAAGCTTGCCGATGCAGTCAGCCTATACCGTCCTAATCCTGCTGATGCTGGTGAGCCTGTCGAAACTGGTGGGGCGCGTGGTGCCGCTGCCGTTGCCGTTGGTGCAGATCGGCGCAGGCGCCTTGCTGGCCTGGCCGACCCTGGGCCTGCATGTGGCGCTGGACCCGGAACTGTTCCTGTTCCTGTTCTTGCCGCCGCTGCTGTTCGCCGATGGCTGGCGCATGCCCAAGCGCGAACTGTGGCGCATCCGCGGGCCTGTGGTGGCGCTGGCGGTGGGGCTGGTGTTGTTCACCGTGGTCGGCGCCGGTTACTTCATCCACTGGTTGCTGCCGAGTATCCCGTTGGCCGTCGCCTTCGCCCTGGCGGCGGTGTTGTCGCCCACCGATGCCGTGGCGGTCTCGGCCATCGCCCAGGACCGCTTGCCTACCCCGCTGATGCACATGCTCCAGGGCGAAGCGCTGATGAACGACGCCTCGGGCCTGGTGACCTTCAAGTTCGCCCTGGTCGCGGCCATCACCGGGGTGTTCTCCCTGACCGAAGCCAGCCTCACCTTCGTTGTTGTCGCCCTGGGCGGCCTGGCGGTGGGGGTGGTCCTGAGCTGGCTGGTGGGACGCCTGCGCATGTGGATGATCACCCGCGGCTGGGACGACCCGGCCACCCACGTGGTGTTCATGTTGCTGTTGCCGTTCGCTGCCTACGTGCTGGCCGAGCGCCTTGGGGTGTCGGGCATTCTTTCGGCGGTGGCCGCCGGCATGATGCAGAGCTGGCTTGACCTGCTACCACGCCAGACCAGTACGCGACTGCTCAACCGCAGTGTCTGGTCGTTGCTCGAATTCGCCTTCAATGGCCTGATCTTCCTGCTGCTGGGCCTGCAGTTGCCGGACATCATCAAGGCGGTGGTCAGTCACGAGCCGGCCGTCTGGCCGGCGTTGGCCTGGCGTTGTCTGGACGTGCTGGCGATTTTCGCCGCGCTGGTGTTGCTGCGCTTCGTCTGGGTGCAGAGCATCTGGCGTGCCATCGGCGTGGTGCGGCGCTGGCGCGGCAAGCCGGCGCTGGTGCTGATGCCGACTGCGCGGTCGTGCTGGCTGTTGACCCTGGGTGGGGTACGCGGGGCGGTGACCCTGGCCGGCGTGATGTCGATCCCGTTGCTGATCGGGGCTGGCCAGGCCTTTCCTGAGCGTGACCTGCTGATCTTTATTGCCGCTGGGGTGATCCTGTTGTCGCTGGTCAGTGCCGTGATCGCCTTGCCGATCCTGCTGCGCGGCGTTACCCGCAGCCCGGATGAGCGTCTGCGCCAGGAAGTTCAGGAAGCCTGGCGACGCACGGCGGAGGCTGCGATCCATGCCTTGGAGGCAGAAGAGGTGACCGACGCCAATGCACCGCAGGATGCCGCCCAGGCCACCTTGGCGGCCGAGCTCAAGGCGCGGTTGATGGCTGAGTACCGCGATGAGCTCGACAGTTACAACGACAGCGCCGAGGCCCGGGCGCTGGCCGAACAGATGGACTTGCTGGAGCGCCGTTTGCGGCAGAGGGCGCTGCGGGCGCAGCGCTTGGAACTGTACAACCTGCATCGCCAGCATCTGGTGGGCGACGAAGTGGTTCGCCAGGTACTGGGCGAGCTGGACATGAGTGAGGCGAACCTGGGGCAGGTCAGGTAGGGCGCCGAAACCGGGGAGAGCCCGTGCCCACCAGGAGCACGGGCGTTGCCTTGCTTACTCGCAGGCGGCAGAGCGATCGAGGCGTAGCAGGGTTTCGCCCGTCTCGATGAAGCCGTTGTCGTTCACATCCATCAGGGCCAGGATTCGATCCATGTCCTCGCTGGTGTGGTAGTCCTCGAAGCGCTTCCTGAATTCTTCGAGCGAAACCTTGCCGTCGCCGTTGTCATCCATTTCGAGGAGCCAGGTCTTGGCATCCTGACATATATCGTTACTGATCAGGGGCATGGGTATTACCTCGTCTGCGGTAGAGGAGGCGTGACTCTAGTGCCGGTCTGGCCGAGGCCGATATTGGCGTTTTCACCCTGGCCGGTAGGGCAATTCGATTTCGTCGAATTGCCCTGCTGGTCGGTACTGGTTTCTGGGTGGGTCAGCGGGTCAGGAAGGCACGAATACGCTCGGCGGCCTCGATGCACTCGGCCAACGGCGCGACCAATGCCATGCGCACACGGCCAGCGCCTGGGTTGACGCCATCCACTTCACGGGACAGGTACGAGCCCGGCACCACGGTCACGTGTTCGGCCTCGAACAGGTCGCGGGTGAAGGCGGCGTCGTCGTTGCCCGGTACCTTGGCCCACAGGTAGAAACTGCCGTCCGGGCGCTGAACGTCCATTACCGGTTGCAGGATGTCGAGCACCGCATCGTACTTGGCGCGGTAAAGGTCGCGGTTCTCGCGCACATGGGCCTCGTCCTGCCAGGCGGCGACGCTGGCCAGCTGGGTTTGCACCGGCATGGCGCAGCCGTGGTAGGTGCGGTACAGCAGGAACGGCTTGATGATGCTGGCGTCGCCGGCGACGAACCCCGAGCGCAGGCCAGGCAGGTTGGAGCGCTTGGACAGGCTGTGGAACACCACGCAGCGCTTGAAGTCACTGCGGCCAAGCTCGGCGCAGGCGCTCAGCAGGCCCGGAGGCGGTGCGTCTTCGTCGAAATACAGCTCGCTGTAGCACTCGTCGGCGGCGATCACGAAATCGTGCTCGTCGGCCAGGGCGATCAGCTTCTTCAGGGTGTCCATCGGCACCAGCGCGCCGGTGGGGTTGCCCGGCGAGCACAGGAACAGGATCTGGCAGCGCTTCCACACTTCGGCCGGCACGGCGTCGAAGTCGGGGTTGAAGCCGTTGCTTTCCAGGCACGGCAGGTAATGCGGGGTGGCGCCGGCCAGCAGCGCCGCGCCTTCGTAGATCTGGTAGAACGGGTTGGGGCTGACTACCAGGCCGTCATCGGCGCGGTTGACCACGGCCTGGGTGAAGGCGAACAGCGCCTCGCGGGTGCCGTTGACCGGCAGGATATGGCGCTCGGCATCGAGCCAGCCGGTCGGCACGCCGAAACGCTGCTCACACCACTGGCCGATGGCCTGGCGCAGGGCCGGCAGGCCGATTGTGCTCGGGTACACCGCCAGCTTGTCGAGGTTGTCGGCCATGGCCTGGGCGACGAATGCCGGCGATGCATGCTTCGGCTCACCGATCGACAGGGCGATGGCGCGTTTGTCCGCTGCCGGTTGTACGGTGCCCAGCAGGGCGCGCAGTTTCTCGAACGGGTAGGGCTGAAGCTGGGTCAAGGCATGGTTCATCGGCGCAAGGTCTCGTAATCGTCAAAAGGTCATGCGGGTAGGGCTGGCGTCGCTGGCCTGGCCGGCCTGCAGCTGCTGGACGATGGCTTCCTGCAGGCGGCTGCACAGCTGCGGGTCGGACAGCGGCTGGTTGTCGGCATCGGTGATGAAGAACACGTCTTCCACGCGTTCGCCCAGGGTGGCGATCTTGGCGTTCTGCAGCGACAGGTCGAACTCCAGGAAGATCCGCCCGATCCGCGCCAGCAGGCCGGGGCGGTCGGGGGCGGTGATCTCGAGGATGGTCACCGGGCGCTGGGCGTCGTTGAGGATGGTCACCTGGGGTGGGAAGTCGAAATGCTTGAGCTGGCGCGGCACCCGGCGCTGGATGATGGTCGGGTAGTCCTCGGGGTTGCGCAGGGCTTCGGTCAGGCCGTCGCGGATCTGTTTGACCCGCTGCGGGTTGTCGCCGATCGAACCGCCGTCGTTGTCGAGCACGATGTAGGTGTCGAGGGTGAACTGGCTGCTCGAGGTGATGATGCGCGCGTCATGGATGTTCAGGTTGAGTTGCGACATCGCGGCGACGGTCACGGCGAAGAAGTCGTGCTGGTCGGGAGCGTAGATGAAGATCTGCGTGCCGCCCTCGAACTCGCGCTGGGTGGTCTCCTTGATCAGCACCAGCGGACCGCCATCGGCCGGCTGCTGGAGGATCGCGTCGGAGTGCCAGGCCACGTCGGCGGCGTTGTGCTTGAGGAAATAGTCATCGCCCAGCTGCGACCAGAGCTGCTCGACGTCGTCCGGGTCGGTGCCTTCGCGCACCAGGATGTCCAGTGCCGCGGTTTGCGTCTGGCGAATCTGCTCTTCGCGGTCCAGCGGGTTTTCCAGGCCACGGCGCAGCGCACGCTTGGTCTCGGTGTAGAGCTGGCGCAGCAGGCTGGCGCGCCAGGAGTTCCACAGGCTGGGGTTGGTGGCGTTGATGTCGGCCACGGTCAGCACGTAGAGGTAGTCCAGGCGTGTCTCGTCGCCGACATGCAGGGCGAAATCGTTGATCACCTGTGGGTCGGAGAGGTCCTTGCGCTGGGCGGTGGTGGACATCACCAGGTGGTTCAGCACCAGCCAGACGATCAGGCGGCTATCCCAGGCCGGCAGCTGGTGGCGCTCGCAGAACGCCTGCGCATCGACGGCGCCCAGCTCGGAGTGGTCGCCCTGGCGGCCCTTGCCGATGTCATGGTACAGCCCGGCCAGGTAGATCAGCTCGGGTTTGGGCAGGCGGCCCATGAGCTTGCTGGCCAGCGGGAATTTTTCCGATACCGGGGTGTACTGCAGTTTGCGCAGGTGCTTGATCAGGTTGAGTGTGTGGGCATCGACCGTATAGATGTGGAACAGGTCGTGCTGCATCTGCCCGACGATCAGGCCGAACTCCGGCAGGTAGCGGCCAAGAATGCCGTAGCGGTTCATCCGTCGCAGGTTGCGGTGGATACCGATCTCGCACTTGAACAGCTCGATGAACAGGCTGGTGTTGCGAATGTCGTGGCGGAACTTGTCGTCGATCAGGTGGCGGTGTTCGCGCAGCAGGCGCACGGTGTCGGCGCGTACCCCCTTGATTTCGGGGTGCTGGGCCATCAGCACGAAGATCTCGAGCATGGCGAACGGTGTGCGGCGGAACACGTTGGGGCTTACCGCTTCTATATAGCCGTCGTGCAGGCGGAAGCGGGCATTGAGCGGTGTGGTGCTGCCACTGTCGTCATCGGCGAGGATCACTTCCTCGAAGTGCTGGATGATCAGGTCGCACAACTGGCTGATGCTCATCACCACCCGGTAGTACTGCTGCATGAACTGCTCGATGGCGCGCTTGGGGTTTTCGTCGCTGTAGCCCAGCAGCGCGGCGATGCTGCGCTGGTGGTCGAACAGCAGGCGATCTTCGGCGCGCCCGGCGAGCATGTGCAGGGCGTAGCGCACGCGCCAGAGGAAGGCCTGCGACGAGGCCAGCAACTCGTTCTCGCTCTCCAGCAGGAAGCCTTCGCCGGCCAGCGCGTGCAAGTTCAGGGTGCCGTACTGGCGGCGAGCCACCCACAGTACGGTCTGGATGTCGCGCAGGCCGCCGGGCCCACCTTTGACATTGGGCTCGAGGTTGTACTCGGTGTCGTTGTACTTGTGGTGGCGGGCCTTGAGTTCGGCGCGCTTGGCCAGGAAGAACTCCTTGCTCGGCCACATGTGCGCGGTGCTGGTGACTTCCAGCATGCGCTGGCGCAGCGACTCGGGGCCGGCAATGGTGCGGCTTTCCATCAGGTTGGTGATGACCGTGAGGTCGGCCCGGGCCTGTTCGGCGCACTCGTCCACGGTGCGCACGCTCTGGCCGACTTCCAGGCCGATGTCCCACAGCAGGGTGAGGAAGCGTTCGATGGCGTCGCGGTACTGCTCGTGCTCGGCGGCGTCGAGCAGGATCAGCAGGTCGATGTCCGACCAGGGGTGCAACTCGCCACGCCCGTAGCCGCCGACCGCTACCAGGGCGATGCCGTGCGCCTGGCCCCAGGTGAACTGGTGCCAGGCCTGCTGCAGGATGTTGTCGACGAACCAGGCGCGGTCCTCGATCAGCCGACGGATCTCGCGGCCTTCACGGAAACGCTTGTCGAGCACCTCGCCGGCCATGCGAATGGCTTTCTTGAAAGCGGCGATGGGGCTTGCCTTGAGGGCCAGTTCCGCCTGGAACTGGCCACGGTCGAACAGCTCGGGATCCACCTGGGGCATCGAGTCGCGTTCCTGTGTATGAAGATCAGGCCGAGGTGCGCGGCAGGGTGTCGTCCTTGCGCAGGGTGAACACCTCGTAGCCGGTGGCGGTCACCACCAGGGTGTGTTCCCACTGGGCGGAGAGCTTGCGGTCCTTGGTGATGGCGGTCCAGCCGTCGCCCAGTACCTTGGTGTCGGCCTTGCCCTGGTTGATCATCGGCTCGATGGTGAAGGTCATGCCTTCCTTGAGTTCCATGCCGGTGCCGGCGCGGCCGTAGTGCAGGATCTGCGGCTCTTCGTGGAACACCTTGCCGATGCCGTGGCCGCAGAACTCACGAACCACCGAGAAACCGTTCTTCTCGGCGTGTTTCTGGATCACTTCGCCGATATCGCCCAGGCGGCAGCCCGGCTTGACCAGCTCGATGGCCTTGTACAGGCACTCCTGGGTGACCTGCGACAGGCGCTCGGCCCAGGGCGCGACGGTGCCGACGTGGAACATGCGGCTGGTGTCGCCGTGGTAGCCGTCCTTGATCACGGTGACATCGATGTTGATGGTGTCACCGTCCTTGAGCGGCTTCTCGTTGGGGATGCCGTGGCACACCACATGGTTGATCGAGGTGCAGATCGACTTGGGGAAGCCTTTGTAGTTGAGCGGCGCCGGGATCGCCTGCTGGACGTTGACGATGTAGTCGTGGCACAGGCGGTCGAGCTCTTCGGTGGTGACACCGGGCTTGACGTGCGCTTCGATCATTTCCAGCACTTCGGCGGCCAGGCGGCCGGCAATGCGCATCTTTTCGATGTCTTCTGCAGTCTTGATGGTAACGGTCATGAACAGGCTCTCTACGGCACCGCGTACGGCGCAAACAAACGGGAAAGGCCGGATTCTAACAGAGCGCGGCGGCGATCTGTCGGGATAAACCGGTAGTTCCGGCGGTCTATTGAAGGCATTCTGGCCCCAAAGCGGGGCTGCTGCAAAAGCCGCTGACGGACGAAGCATCATGCGGGTTCCGTTCGTTCGTACTCTGTGGTATAAAATGCGCCGCTTTCGGGGGATGACCTCCGTAAGCTCAAACCCACACACGTGTCGACACGATGACCTGGGTGCCCCGAATCCACGAATTCGCGGGTTGGTCATTGGGATGCGTGGAGGCCCAACCCGACTTATCAAGGAACTATCATGTCCCAAGTCAACATGCGCGATATGCTGAAGGCCGGTGTGCACTTCGGCCACCAGACCCGTTACTGGAACCCGAAAATGGGCAAGTACATTTTCGGCGCGCGTAACAAGATCCACATCATCAACCTGGAAAAAACCCTGCCGATGTTCAACGACGCTCTGTCGTTCGTCGAGCGCCTGGCCCAGGGCAAGAACAAGATCATGTTCGTCGGCACCAAGCGTTCCGCCGGCAAGATCGTCGCCGAGCAAGCTGCTCGTTGCGGTTCGCCATACGTTGACCACCGCTGGTTGGGCGGCATGCTGACCAACTACAAAACCATCCGTGCTTCGATCAAGCGTCTGCGCGACCTGGAAGTCCAGGCCGAAGATGGCACCTTCGCCAAGCTGACCAAGAAAGAAGCCCTGATGCGTTCGCGCGATCTGGAAAAACTGGACCGCAGCCTGGGTGGTATCAAGGACATGGGCGGTCTGCCTGACGCACTGTTCGTTATCGACGTTGATCACGAGCGCATCGCGATCACCGAAGCCAACAAGCTGGGCATCCCGGTTATCGGCGTTGTCGATACCAACAGCAGCCCAGAAGGCGTTGACTACGTCATTCCAGGTAACGACGACGCCATCCGCGCCATCGAGCTGTACATGACTTCGATGGCTGACGCCGTCATCCGCGGCCGCAACAACGTTGCTGGCGGCACCGAAGTCTACGTTGAAGAAGCGGCTGCACCTGCTGCTGAGTAATTGACGCTTAGCGTCTACTTGGCACGCAAAAAGGGGGCTAGGCCCCCTTTTTGCCACCTTGAAATCCTGCTGTCAGCAACGCCCCCGCATCATGGGCGCGCTGATACATAAAGGCAGCGGATTTGCAGAATTTAACGCCCGTGAAGAACGGGTGGAATGGTTGAAAAACTTTCCAAGAGGATTTTGAAATGGCAGCAATTACTGCAGCGCTGGTCAAAGAACTGCGCGAGCGTACCGGCGAAGGCATGATGGATTGCAAGAAGGCCCTGGAAAAGGCCGGCGGCGACATCGAAAAAGCCATCGACGACATGCGTGCTTCGGGCGCCATCAAGGCCGCCAAGAAAGCCGGCAACGTTGCCGCTGAAGGCGCTATCGCCGTCAAGACCGACGGTAAAGCCGCCGTTCTGCTGGAAGTGAACTCGCAGACCGACTTCCTGGCCCTGCAAGACGACTTCAAGAACTTCGTCGCTGAAAGCGTTGAAGAAGCCTTCGCCCAGAAGCTGACCGAAGCCGCTCCGCTGATCGCTTCCCGCGAAGCCGCTCGCGAAGCCCTGGTTGCCAAGTGCGGCGAGAACGTCAACATCCGTCGCCTGGTGCGCGTTGAGGGTGACGTTGTCGGTGCCTACCTGCACGGCAACAAGATCGGTGCTGTCGTTGTCCTGAAAGGCGGCGACGTCGAGCTGGCCAAGAACATCGCCATGCACGTTGCAGCTTCGAACCCAGAGTTCCTGCTGCCGTCGGAAGTTTCGGCCGAAGCCATCGAGCGCGAGAAGGGCGTCTTCATGCAGCTGAACGCTGACAAGATCGCCGGCAAGCCAGAAAACATCGTCGAGAACATGGTCAAGGGCCGTATCTCGAAGTTCCTGGCCGAAGCTTCGCTGGTCGAGCAAGCCTTCGTCATGAACCCGGAAATCAAGGTCGGCGAGCTGGCCAAGAAAGCCGGTGCTGAAATCGTTTCCTTCACCTACTTCAAAGTAGGCGAAGGCATCGAGAAGCCAGTCGACAACTTCGCTGAAGAAGTTGCTGCTCAGCTGGCTGCTGCCAAGCAGTAAGACAGACTCGTCTGTCGCCCCAAAGAGGCTGCCCGCTCACGCGCGCAGCCTCTTTGTCAAAGCGGCAGCGGTTTACCCAACCGCTGCTCGCTGACGCACAAGCGTGCGTCACGCTAGAGTTACGCGCAGGCTGAAACAGCCCGCCAGAATTTTACAAACGCCGCAGGAGAGATTCGCAATGGCTCAGCAGGGCAGTGGTTATCAGGCTCGCTATAAACGCATTCTACTCAAACTGAGCGGCGAGGCCCTGATGGGCTCGGAAGAGTTCGGGATCGACCCCAAGGTCCTGGATCGCATGGCGCTGGAAGTTGGCCAACTGGTCGGTATCGGTGTTCAGGTCGGTCTGGTGATCGGTGGTGGCAACCTGTTCCGTGGCGCGGCGCTCAGTGCAGCCGGCATGGACCGTGTCACCGGCGACCACATGGGCATGCTGGCAACCGTGATGAACGCCCTGGCCATGCGCGACGCGCTGGAGCGTGCGAACATCACCGCCATCGTCATGTCGGCCATCTCCATGGTCGGTGTGACCGATCACTATGATCGCCGCAAAGCCATGCGTCACCTGAACGCGAAAGAAGTCGTGATCTTCGCGGCCGGTACCGGCAATCCGTTCTTTACCACCGACTCCGCCGCTTGCCTGCGCGCCATCGAAATCGATGCCGACGTAGTATTGAAAGCAACCAAGGTCGATGGTGTATACACTGCAGATCCATTCAAAGACCCGCATGCCGAGAAGTTCGATCATCTGACCTACGATGAAGTGCTGGATCGCAAGCTGGGTGTAATGGACCTGACGGCAATTTGTCTGTGCCGCGACCACAAGATGCCGCTGCGCGTCTTCAACATGAATAAGCCTGGCGCCCTGCTGAACATCGTGCACGGCGGCGCTGAAGGAACCCTGATCGAGGAAGTTCAGAAATGATCAACGACATCAAGAAAGACGCCCAGGACCGCATGGGCAAGTCCATCGAGGCGCTGGGTCGCCACCTGGCTGCCATCCGCACCGGCCGTGCCCACCCAAGCATCCTGGATAGCGTCAAGGTTCCGGCCTGGGGTAGCGACATGCCGCTGAACCAGGTGGCCGCGATCACCGTCGAAGATGCCCGCACCCTGAAGATCGTCGCCCACGACAAGAACCTCAGTGCAGCCATCGAGAAGGCCATCCTGACCTCCGACCTGGGCCTGAACCCGTCCAGCGCCGGTACCACCATCCGTGTACCGATGCCGGCCCTGACCGAGGAAACCCGCAAGGGTTACACCAAGCAGGCCAGCGGCGTTGCCGAAGATGCCAAGGTTGCCGTGCGCAACGTGCGTCGCGATGCCCTTGCCGAGCTGAAGAAGCTGACCAAGGACAAGGAAATCAGCGAAGACGAAGAACGTCGCGCCGCTGATGAAATCCAGAAGCTGACCGACAAGTTCGTCGCCGAAGTCGACGCCGCGTACAAAGCCAAGGAAAAGGACCTGTTGGCCGTCTAAGGCCGAGGTTTTTTAATGGAAAAGACCAAGCTGGCGGCACTGTCTTCGGTGCCGCGTCACGTCGCGATCATCATGGATGGCAACAATCGCTGGGCGAAGAAGCGCCTGTTGCCCGGCGTTGCCGGGCACAAGGCGGGTGTCGATGCCGTGCGTGCGGTCATCGAAGTCTGCGCCGAGTCCGGGGTCGAAGTACTGACCCTGTTCGCCTTCTCCAGCGAGAACTGGCAGCGCCCGGCCGAAGAGGTCGGTGCGTTGATGGAGTTGTTCTTCTCGGCACTGCGCCGCGAGGCCAAGCGGCTGAATGACAACAACATCAGCCTGCGCATCATTGGTGACCGTTCGCGCTTCCACCCTGAACTGCAGGCAGCGATGCGCGAGGCCGAGGCGGCCACTGCCGGCAGCAATCGGTTCATCCTGCAGATTGCCGCCAACTACGGTGGTCAGTGGGATATCGCCCAGGCAGCCCAACGCCTGGCGCGGGAAGTCCAGGCCGGTCATCTGCGCCCGGACGACATCACCCCCGAGCTGTTGCAGACCTGCCTGGCCACCGGCGACCTGCCGCTGCCCGACCTGTGCATCCGTACCGGCGGCGAGCGTCGCATCAGCAACTTCCTGCTGTGGCAGCTGGCCTATGCCGAGCTGTACTTCTCCGACCTGTTCTGGCCGGACTTCAAACACGAGGCCATGCGTAACGCGCTGGCCGATTTCGCTTCGCGCCAGCGCCGCTTCGGTAAGACCAGCGAGCAGGTCGAAGCCGGAGCCCGTGCTTAATGCTTAAACAACGCATCATTACTGCGCTGATCCTGTTGCCGGTCGCGCTGGGCGGTTTCTTCCTGCTCAACGGTGGGGATTTCGCCTTGTTCATCGGCTTCGTGGTCACGCTGGGTGCCTGGGAGTGGGCGCGCTTGGCCGGGCTGGTGGCCCAGCCGCTGCGCATTGCCTATGCCGCGGTGGTCGCTGGCGCGCTGATGCTGCTCTACCTGATGCCCGACCTCGCGCCCTGGGTGCTGGGTGCCTCGGTCATCTGGTGGGCGCTGGCCACCTGGCTGGTGCTGACCTACCCGCGCAGCAACGAGTTGTGGACCAGCGCCGCCTGTCGTTTGCTGATCGGCCTGCTGATCCTGTTGCCGGCCTGGCAGGGGTTGGTGCTGCTCAAGCACTGGCCGCAGGGCAACTGGCTGATCCTGGCGGTCATGGTGCTGGTCTGGGCCGCTGACATCGGCGCCTACTTCTCGGGGCGTGCCTTCGGCAAGCGCAAGCTGGCGCCGCAGGTCAGCCCGGGCAAGAGCTGGGAAGGTGTCTACGGTGGGCTGGCCGTCAGCCTGCTGATCAGCCTGGGCGTCGCCCTGTACCGCGACTGGAGCCTTGGCCAGTTGCTGCTGGGCCTGCTGGGTGCAGTGGTAGTGGTCATGTCCTCGGTGGTCGGTGACCTGACCGAGAGCATGTTCAAGCGCCGTGAAGGGATCAAGGACAGCAGCAACCTGCTGCCCGGCCACGGTGGCGTGCTCGACCGTATCGACAGCCTGACCGCGGCCATTCCGATGTTCGCCGTGCTGCTGTGGGCCGCCGAGTGGGGTGTGCTGTGAGTGCCGTGCAGCGCATAACGGTGCTGGGCGCCACCGGCTCCATCGGCCTGAGTACCCTGGATGTCATTGCCCGACACCCCGAGCGCTACCAGGTGTTCGCCCTGACCGGCTACTCCCGTGTCGACGAGTTGCTGGCGCTGTGCGAACGCCATCGTCCGGCGTTCGCCGTGGTGCCGAGCGCCGAAGCGGCCATCCGTCTGCGTGAAGGCCTGGCTGCTGCGGGCTGCGCCACCGAAGTGCTCGAGGGCGAGGCGGGGTTGTGCCAGGTCGCGGCCGCGCCGGAAGTGGATGCGGTGATGGCGGCCATCGTTGGCGCCGCAGGCTTGCGTCCAACCCTGGCGGCCGTCGAGGCGGGCAAGAAGGTACTGCTGGCCAACAAGGAAGCGCTGGTGATGTCCGGCGCGCTGTTCATGGACGCCGTGCGTCGCAGTGGCGCCGTGCTGTTGCCGATCGACAGCGAGCACAATGCGATCTTCCAGTGCATGCCCGGCGACTACGCCCGCGGCCTGAGCGCGGTGGGGGTGCGACGCATCCTGCTCACCGCCTCGGGCGGCCCGTTCCGCGAAATGCCTGCGGCGGCGCTGGTGGATGTCACGCCTGAACAAGCCTGTGCCCATCCCAACTGGTCCATGGGGCGCAAGATTTCGGTCGATTCGGCCAGCATGATGAACAAGGGCCTGGAGCTGATCGAGGCCTGCTGGCTGTTCGATACGACGCCTGCGACCGTGGAGGTGGTGGTGCACCCGCAAAGCGTGATCCACTCGCTGGTCGACTATATCGATGGCTCGGTGCTCGCCCAGCTGGGCAACCCGGACATGCGTACCCCGATTGCCAACGCCTTGGCCTGGCCGGAGCGTATCGATTCGGGGGTTGCACCACTTGACCTGTTCGCCATCGCCCGTCTGGATTTCCAGGCCCCCGACGAACAGCGCTTCCCTTGCCTGCGCCTGGCGCGTCAGGCTGCCGAGGCGGGCAATAGTGCGCCAGCGGTGCTCAACGCCGCCAACGAAGTGGCGGTGGACGCGTTCCTGGCGCGGCGTATCCGCTTCCCGGAGATCGCGGGTATGATCGAACAGGTGCTCGAACAAGAGCCTGTGGTGCCGGTTGCCACGCTCGATGCGGTGTTCGCCGCCGACCAGCGTGCGCGGGAGCTGTCCCGTGAGTGGCTCAGGCGCCACGGCCGCTGAGCGGCAGCACCGAACGTCTTGCGGAGATAGCACATGACTGCGCTGTACATGATTGTTGGCACCCTGGTGGCATTGGGTGTGCTGGTCACCTTTCACGAGTTCGGTCACTTCTGGGTGGCGCGGCGCTGTGGCGTCAAGGTTCTGCGCTTCTCGGTAGGCTTCGGCACGCCATTATTGCGGTGGCATGACAAGCAGGGTACCGAGTTCGTGGTGGCAGCCATCCCCCTGGGTGGCTACGTCAAAATGCTCGACGAGCGCGAAGGCGAGGTTCCGCCAGCGCTGATCGAGCAATCGTTCAACCGCAAGTCGGTGCGCCAGCGCATCGCCATCGTTGCCGCCGGCCCTATCGCCAACTTCCTGCTCGCCATCCTGTTCTTCTGGGTCATTGCCATGCTCGGCACCCAGCAAGTGCGCCCGGTTATCGGCACTGTCGAGTCGGGCAGCCTGGCGGCTGTGGCCGGCTTGAGCGCGGGTCAGGAAATTGTCTCGATTGATGGTGAGCCGACCAATGGCTGGTCGGCGGTCAACCTGCAACTGGTGCGTCGCCTCGGCGAGAGCGGCACCCTGCGCGTGGGGGTGCTCGATGCAGGTGCAACGGCCCCGCAGCAGCGTGATATCCAGCTGAGCCATTGGCTCAAGGGCGTCGATGAGCCCGACCCGATCCAGTCGCTGGGCCTGCGCCCGTGGCGCCCGGCAGTGACGCCGGTACTGGCCGAGATCGATCCGAAGGGCCCTGCCGCAGCGGCAGGGCTCAAGACCGGCGACAAGCTGTTGGCCCTCGATGGCGTGGCGTTGGCTGACTGGCAGCAGGTGGTCGATGCCGTTCGCGCCCGCCCTGAACAAAAGGTCGATGTGCGCATCGAACGTGACGGCGCGCAGCTGGAGCTGCCGGTAACGCTGGCGCGCAAGGGCGAAGGCCAGGCCACCGGTGGTTATCTGGGTGCCGGTGTGAAAGGTGCGCAATGGCCGCCAGAGATGCTCCGCGAAGTCAGCTACGGCCCGCTCGAGGCCGTGGGCGAGGGCCTTTCGCGGACCTGGAGCATGAGCGTCCTGACCCTTGAATCGTTGAAGAAAATGCTGTTCGGGGAGCTCTCGGTAAAAAACTTGAGCGGACCGATAACCATTGCTAAAGTGGCGGGCGCTTCAGCCCAGTCGGGCGTTGGGGATTTCCTGAATTTCCTGGCCTACCTGAGCATAAGCCTGGGGGTTCTGAATTTGCTGCCCATTCCAGTACTGGATGGGGGGCATTTGCTGTTCTACCTGATCGAGTGGGCGCGCGGTCGTCCGCTCTCGGATCGGGTGCAGGGTTGGGGGGTCCAGATCGGTATCAGTTTGGTCATAGGGGTGATGTTGCTCGCCCTGATCAACGATCTGGGTCGACTATAAAAGCTTCGCTCAATCGCGAAACCTGCTGCCTCATCGCGGCGGGTAGTTTATTGCCAGTTGGAATAAAAGGACTTCATGAAACGTCTGCTGCTAACTGCGGTCCTCTCCGCACTGATGATCGCTGAAGTTCACGCCGAGTCCTTCACCATCTCCGATATTCGTGTCAACGGCCTGCAGCGGGTTTCCGCCGGCAGCGTGTTCGGCGCCCTGCCGCTGAACGTCGGCGATCAGGTCGATGACCGCCGTCTGGTCGACTCCACCCGCTCGCTGTTCAAGACCGGTTTCTTCCAGGACATCCAGCTGAATCGCGACGGCAATGTCCTGATCATCAATGTGGTCGAGCGCCCGTCGGTCGCCAGCATCGAGATCGAAGGCAACAAGGCCATCAGCACCGAAGACCTGATGAAGGGCCTGAAACAGTCGGGCCTGGCCGAAGGCGAGATCTTCCAGCGTGCGACGCTCGAAGGCGTGCGTAACGAACTGCAGCGCCAGTATGTGGCCCAGGGCCGCTACTCGGCCGAAGTCGACGCCGAAGTCGTGCCACAGCCGCGCAACCGGGTCGGTCTGAAGATCAAGATCAACGAAGGCACCGTCGCTGCGATCCAGCACATCAACGTGGTCGGCAACACGGTGTTCGACGACGAAACCCTGGGCCAGCTGTTCGAGCTGAAAACCACCAACTGGCTGTCGTTCTTCAAGAACGACGACAAGTACGCCCGCGAAAAGCTGTCCGGTGACCTCGAGCGCCTGCGCTCCTACTACCTGGACCGCGGCTACATCAACATGGACATCGCCTCCACCCAGGTGTCCATCACCCCGGACAAGAAGCACGTCTACATCACCGTCAACATCAATGAAGGCGAGAAGTACACCGTGCGTGACGTGAAGCTCTCCGGCGACCTCAAGGTCCCGGAAGACCAGGTCAAGTCGCTGCTGCTGGTACAGCCAGGCCAGGTGTTCTCGCGCAAGGTGATGACCACCAGTTCCGACCTCATCACCCGTCGCCTGGGTAACGAGGGCTACACCTTCGCCAACGTCAACGGCGTGCCACAGCCCAACGACCAGGATCACACCGTCGACATCATGTTCGTCGTCGATCCGGGCAAGCGTGCCTACGTCAACCGCATCAACTACCGCGGCAACACCAAGACCGAAGACGAAGTGCTGCGTCGCGAAATGCGCCAGATGGAAGGTGGCTGGGCTTCGACCTACCTGATCGACCAGTCCAAGACCCGCCTCGAGCGCCTGGGCTTCTTCAAGGAAGTCAACGTCGAGACTCCGGCGGTGCCAGGCACCGACGACCAGGTCGACGTCAACTACAGCGTCGAAGAGCAGGCCTCCGGCTCGATCACCGCCAGCGTCGGTTTCGCCCAGAGTGCCGGTTTGATCCTGGGTGGCTCGATCAGCCAGACCAACTTCCTGGGTACCGGTAACAAGGTGTCCATCGGCCTGACCCGTTCGGAATACCAGACCCGCTACAACTTCGGCTTCGTCGACCCCTACTTCACTGCCGACGGTGTGAGCCTGGGCTACAACGCCTTCTACCGCAGCACCAACTACGACGACCTCGACGTCGACGTGGCCAGCTATGCGGTCGACAGCCTCGGCGCCGGCGTCAGCCTCGGTTACCCGATCAGCGAGACGTCGCGCCTGACCTACGGCCTGACCGTGCAGCAGGACAAGCTCAAGACCGGCCGTTACACCGTGGACGAGATCTTCGACTTCCTCAAAGAGGAGGGCGACAGCTTCCTGAACTTCAAGGCCTCGGTCGGCTGGTCCGAATCGACCCTGAACAAAGGCGTGCTGGCTACCCGTGGTCACTCGCAGAGCCTGACCCTGGAAACCACCGTGCCGGGCAGCGACCTGTCGTTCTACAAGCTCGACTACCGCGGCCAGCTGTTCAAGCCGATCAACAACGACTACACCCTGCGCCTGCACACTGAACTGGGCTATGGTGATGGCTTCGGCGGTACCTCCGGCCTGCCGTTCTATGAAAACTACTACGCGGGTGGTTTCAACTCGGTACGTGGCTTCAAGGACAGCAGCCTCGGTCCGCGCAGTACCCCAAGTACCGGCAAGAACCCAGGCACCATCGCCGACCCGGACCAGGATCCACTGCCGTTCGGTGGCAACGTGCTGGTGCAGGGCGGTGTAGAACTTCTGTTCCCGCTGCCGTTCGTCAAGGACCAGCGCTCCCTGCGTACTTCGGTGTTCTGGGATGTGGGTAACGTGTTCGACACCAATTGCGGCTCCAAGCCGGATTGCGCCAAGGTCGGTTTCTCCGACATGGCCAGCTCCGTTGGTCTGGGTGTGACCTGGATCACCGCGCTGGGCCCGTTGAGCTTCAGCCTGGCGATGCCGATCAAGAAGCCGGACGACGCCGACACCCAGGTGTTCCAATTCTCTCTGGGCCAGACCTTCTAAGGTCGGCCCTTGCATAACGACAACGGTTTATCCAGGAGTGCATCGTGCGTAAGTTGACCCAACTGGCCCTCGTGGCTGCGGCGCTGGTCGCCACCCCGGCTTTCGCCGAAATGAAGGTTGCCGTGCTGAACTATCAGATGGCCCTGCTCGAATCCGACGCGGCCAAGAAGTACGCCGTTGACGCCGAGAAGAAATTCGGCCCGCAACTGACCAAGCTCAAGGGCCTGGAAAGCAGCGCCAAAGGCATCCAGGACCGTCTGATCAAGGGCGGCGATAAAATGGCCCAGCCTGAGCGTGAGCGCCTGGAGCTCGAATTCAAGCAGAAGGCCCGTGACTTCCAGTTCCAGTCCAAGGAGCTGAACGAAGCCAAGGCCGTAGCCGACCGCGACATGCTCAAGCAGCTCAAGCCCAAGCTGGACGGCGCTGTTGAAGAAGTGATCAAGAAGGGTGGCTTTGATCTGGTGCTCGAGCGTGGCGCGGTCATCGATGTCAAACCGCAGTACGACATCACCCGCCAGGTCATCGAGCGCATGAACCAAGCCCGTTGATATGACCGTGACCATGACGCTCGGCCAGCTGGCCGAGGCTCTCGGGGCTGAGCTCAAGGGCCCCGAGGCGCTGCAGATCAGTGGGCTGGCCACCTTGCAGGAGGCCGGGCCCGCGCAGCTTAGCTTCCTCGCCAACAAGCAGTACCGCAAGTACCTGGACAATGCCCAGGCAGGTGCGGTGCTGCTCAAGGCCGAGGATGCCGAAGCATACGCCGGTAACGCACTGATCGTGCCCGACCCGTATCTTGCCTATGCGCGCATTTCGCACCTGTTCGACCCCAAGCCCAAGGCTGTGGCGGGAATTCATCCCAGCGCCGTGGTAGCCGAGGACGCCCAGGTGGATACCAGCGCCAGCATCGGCCCGTTCGCGGTGATCGAAGCCGGCGTGCGCATTGGTGCGAACGTCACGGTCGGCGCGCATTGCTTCATTGGCGCCCGTTGCGTCATCGGTGAGGGTGGCTGGCTTGCGCCGCGTGTCACGCTGTATCACGACGTGACCATCGGCAAGCGTGTGGTCATCCAGTCGGGCGCCGTGATCGGTGGCGAGGGCTTCGGTTTCGCCAACGAGAAGGGTGTGTGGCAGAAGATTGCCCAGATCGGTGGCGTGACCCTGGGCGATGACGTGGAGATTGGCGTGAACACCGCCGTCGACCGCGGCGCGCTGTCGGACACCCTGATCGGCAATGGCGTCAAGCTCGACAACCAGATCCAGATCGCCCACAACGTGCAGGTCGGTGACCACACGGCGATGGCGGCCTGCGTCGGTATTTCCGGCAGCACCAAGATCGGCAAGCATTGCATGATCGCGGGCGGCGTCGGCATGGTTGGGCATATCGATGTGTGCGACAACGTATTCGTTTCTGGCATGACCATGGTTACCCGTTCGATCACCGAGCCGGGCGGCTATTCTTCTGGCACGGCCATGCAACCACTGGCCGAATGGCGCAAGAGTGCCGCGCGGATTCGCCAGTTGGACGAGACGGCCAAGCGCCTGCAGCAGCTGGAAAAACGTGTCGATACAGTGACCTCAGGTGGCCAGCCGACATCAGAAGGCTAATACCGCTTTCTGAGCAAGCGTTCAAAATCGCTAGCTGGCTCCTCTTTGGATCTGCAAAAGGAGCGTGTGGTCAGCACCTGCGCTCCCTATTCTTATTACAGGCTTCCCCCCGAAATGATGGACATCAACGAGATTCGCGAATACCTGCCTCACCGTTACCCGTTCCTGCTGGTGGACCGGGTGACGGATCTGGACTTCGAGGCCCAGAGCATTCGTGCCTACAAGAATGTCAGCATCAACGAGCCGTTCTTCAACGGCCATTTCCCGGCGCACCCGATCATGCCGGGCGTGCTGATCATCGAGGCAATGGCCCAGGCTGCCGGGATTCTCGGTTTCAAGATGCTCGATGCCAAACCGGCTGATGGCACCCTGTACTACTTCGTCGGCTCCGACAAGCTGCGTTTCCGCCAGCCTGTGCTGCCGGGCGACCAGCTGGTGCTGGAAGCCAAGTTCATCAGCCGCAAGCGCATGATCTGGAAGTTCGAATGCCGTGCACTGGTTGACGGCAAGGCCGTCTGCTCGGCAGAAATCACTTGCGCGGAACAGTCCCTATGAATTCGATTGACCCTCGGGCGATCATCGATCCTTCGGCCAAGCTGGCCGACGGCGTCGAGGTCGGCCCTTGGTCGATCGTAGGCCCTGACGTGGAAATCGGCGAGGGTACCGTCATCGGTCCCCATGTGGTGCTCAAGGGCCCGACCCGCATTGGCAAACACAACCGTATCTACCAGTTCAGCTCCATCGGTGAAGACACCCCGGACCTGAAGTACAAGGGTGAACTCACTCGCCTGGTGATCGGTGATCACAATGTGATTCGCGAGGGTGTCACCATCCATCGCGGTACCGTGCAGGACCGTTCGGAAACCACCCTGGGCGACCACAACCTGATCATGGCCTACGCGCACATCGGCCACGACAGCGTGATCGGCAACCACTGCATCCTGGTCAACAACACTGCGTTGGCTGGCCATGTGCACGTGGGTGATTGGGCGATCCTCTCCGGCTACACGCTGGTCCACCAGTATTGCCACATTGGTGCCCACGCCTTCTCCGGCATGGGCACGGCGATCGGCAAGGACGTCCCGGCTTTCGTCACGGTATTCGGCAGCCCAGCCGAAGCACGCAGCATGAACTTCGAAGGTTTGCGCCGTCGCGGTTTCAGCGACGAAGTGCTGCACGCTCTGCGCCGCGCCTACAAGGTGGTCTATCGCCAGGGTCTGACGGTCGAGGAAGCGCTGAAGGAACTCGAGGATTTGGCCAGCCAGTTCCCTGAAGTCGAAGTGTTCCGCAAATCGATCGTCGATTCCGCCCGCGGCATCACCCGCTGATATGGCCCAACTCTGTGTTGCGTTGGTCGCGGGTGAGGCCAGCGGCGATATCCTTGGCTCCGGTCTGATGCGCGCCATCAAGGCCCGCCACCCCGATGTGCGCTTCATCGGCGTCGGCGGGCCCTTGATGGAAGCCGAAGGCATGACCTCCTACTTCCCCATGGATCGCCTGGCGGTGATGGGCCTGGTCGAAGTGCTGGGGCGCCTGCGTGAGTTGCTCAAGCGGCGCAAGCTACTGATCCAGACGCTGATCGACGAAAAGCCCGACGTTTTCATCGGTATCGACGCGCCGGACTTCACCCTCAACATCGAACTCAAGCTGCGTCAGGCCGGGATCAAGACCGTGCACTACGTCAGCCCATCGGTATGGGCGTGGCGGCAGAAGCGCGTGTTGAAGATTCGCGAAGGCTGCGACCTGATGCTGACCCTGCTGCCGTTCGAGGCGCGCTTCTATGAAGAGCAGGGCGTGCCGGTGCGGTTCGTCGGCCACCCGTTGGCTGACACCATACCTTTGGAGGCCGATCGCGCCAGCGCCCGCAGCGAGCTTGGGCTTGCCGCCGGACCGGTGGTGGCGCTGATGCCAGGCAGCCGTGGCGGCGAAGTAGGGCGCCTGGGCGCACTGTTCCTGGATGCTGCCCAGCGTCTGGTCGAGCTGGTGCCAGGCGTGCGCTTCGTGCTGCCCTGCGCGAATGCCGCGCGGCGTGCCCAGCTCGAGCAGATGCTCGCAGGGCGCGAGCTGCCGTTGACCCTGCTGGACGGTCAGTCGCACACAGCCCTGGCGGCCTGCGACGCGGTGCTGATCGCGTCCGGTACCGCCACGTTGGAGGCGATGTTGTACAAGCGGCCGATGGTGGTGGCCTATCGCCTGGCGCCGCTGACCTACTGGATCCTCAAGCGCATGGTCAAGAGCCCCTACGTGTCGCTGCCCAATCTGCTGGCCCAGCGCCTGCTGGTACCGGAGCTGCTGCAGGACGCCGCCACCAGCGAAGCCCTGGCCCAGACCCTGGCACCGCTGGTCAAGGATGGCTCGCAGCAGACCGAAAGCTTCGACCAGATCCACCGTACCCTGCGCCGTGACGCCTCCAATCAGGCGGCTGACGCGGTGCTTGCCCTGTTGAAGGATAGCTGACATGCAGATGGGACTGGATTTCAACCTGGTCGAGGATCTGGTCGCCGGCGTCGACGAAGTTGGTCGCGGCCCGCTGTGCGGCGCGGTCGTTACTGCGGCGGTGATCCTCGACCCCCTGCGCCCGATCCTTGGCCTGAACGACTCGAAGAAGCTCACCGAAGCCAAGCGCGAGGCGTTGTTCGACGAGATCTGCGAGAAAGCCCTGAGCTTTTGCATCGCCCGCGCCGAGGTCGAGGAAATCGACCGCCTGAACATCCTGCAAGCCACCATGCTGGCCATGCAGCGCGCGGTCGAAGGGCTGCACGTCACGCCCAAATTGGCACTGATCGATGGCAACCGTTGCCCGAAACTGTCGGTGCCAGCGGCGCCGGTGGTCAAGGGGGATTCCCAGGTGCCGGCCATTGCCGCAGCGTCGATCCTGGCCAAGGTGACCCGTGACCGCGAGATGAGCGCGTTCGAGCTGATCTACCCGGGCTACGGGATCGGCGGGCACAAGGGCTACCCGACGCCGGTGCACCTGGAGGCGCTGGCACGGCTTGGGCCGACGCCGATTCACCGGCGCTCGTTCGCACCGGTGCGGGCTGCCTGGGAAGCCCGTGAGGGGCTGCCGAACGCTCTGATCTGACAGCTTTCATATTTCATCGCGGGG